>DATEIS010000344.1:0-8406 GCA_035278765.1 Pyrinomonadaceae bacterium
TAAGCCATCTCTCCCGTTTGGGTGATCTGTGACGATCTTCCCGCTCATCGCTTGGCATCAAGCCAAACTCTTTTCTGCTTTGGCTTCGAATCTGCCTATAATACAGAGCCTTACCGTAACGCAATGAAACTACCATTTGAAACAGTGGATGAAGCCCTGACGAGTCTTGACTATTCTAAGCTGGCTGTCAAAACTGAAGCTTGTAGCGAGCCGAATCTCCAGCAACTGCGCCGTCCACGCTTTACGCGGCCCCTCAAGAACACTGGTATTAAGATCAAGATTCCTTCGAATTGGGAAGACCTTCCGCGCGTAAGCGATAGCGAACATGATTCAGTTTTTGTTGAAATCCTGAGCACTTCGGGACTGCCTACGCATTCACCCGTTCCTCTCGTGACACGATATAGCAAGCCCCGGCAATGGTCGGCTGAGGAACTTGATGCCTGTATCGAGGCACATGAAAAACGAATTCCGATCGGTCTAATGTCAGCAGCCCTCAATAGAAATCCCCAAGATATTATTTACAGACTCTTGGATGTGTGTAATGCCTCCGATAAAGCTTTTCGTGAAGTAGGGCTCGGTATAGCACGATGGACAGAAAAGAAGAAAGAAGTAGCAAAACATCTTTTCAATGCCGGTCTGACTGCATGGAGAATTGGAGCGCTCTTTGGAGTCGATTTCGAAGGCGTGGAGAAATTCGTGTACGTTGGCCGAACCGATTATGGTCACGCTAAGCGAAATCCGTTCGCGATCTGCACGGATCACAAGCAGCAAATAAACAGGCAAATTCTAGAACGAATCACATTTGAGCCGCACGTATTAGACGCTTTCGCAGGAGAAGGCCGATTTGCCGCAATCGTTCAGGAGTTGTTTCCAGGAGCCAGTCAGATTTGTATCGAACAAAGCCCGGAAACATTTGAGCGTGCACAAGAAAGCAAATCGTGGACAGCACGTACTCGATGGGTACTAGGCAGCAACATTCAAGTAATGAAGCAACTTGCTTCAATTGGGGAAAAATTTGACTTGATCGATCTCGATCCATTTGTGAGCTGTCGCGAACAGATCGATCTCGCTTGGCCCTTGCTGAAAGATCGAAGTCGCTTATTCGTTACATTTGGCGGTGAGTATCGAAGAAGTTTTATTAAAACAAACCGTTTGGCAATCAAGCAGCGGTACGGATTTTACAATTCGATCCTTTGTAACTCTGAGTATTTAGAAATTGTGCCAAGTTTCTTTCTCGGGTGGCTTTCTGCTCAAGCTTCCAGATGTGGATTTGTTTTCGAGATTGAGCAGTGCGTCAGGTATCCAAACAATTGCCGTTTTTGGCTTCAACTGACTCGGCAGAATACGTCTACATGCGAAGAGTGGTTAAGGGACCGCACCCAATTACAGCCAAATGGTATGCAATGGAAAGAACTTGGAATTCCTCGTTTTTCGCAGCTTCGAAAACTACTTCCAACGCCGAAACAGCGCCGCGACAAAACAAAAAGCTCCCTCACCATACCCAATGAGGAAGGTCAACCTTACTTAGACTTTTAATTATGACCGAATCCAAGACTATCTATACCTTCGCCCATGAACAAATGAGCGCTATCGTGGCTGCCCTGTTGGATTTGGCCCAGTCCACGCAAACTTTCACAAAACCAACCACAAAATCCTGGAGCGACAGTTCAGAAACAGAATTACTTCTTTGTGGCAAAGGCTTTGACATCGATGATATTCCGACGCTCACCTCGTTTGAAAATGCTTGGCTTACCCGACTCGCTATTCCCTTTAGTATTGAACTAGCAGCGACAGGTGCACTCTATAAACAACTCCGCAACTTTACAGATACGCTAATAGGATCAGCGTTCAGTGAGACGAAAAATTTTGAAGAGGTAACACCAGAGTGGATTCGGGCCAACCCACACTTCCTTCCCGTGCTGATGCACGTCATGGGTGTTTTCAGCAAACAAAAGTTTAAAAAGCAATTCGGTTCTGCTACGGATCGCGGAATTAGCCGTCCGGCTTCTGTGAAAATAGTGGAGACCATCAATCGGATAGGAAGATCACGACCAGACCAGGTCAGAGTGCGAGAGCGAATCAAGTCAACGGTCGAGGGAATTGTTCGTGATTTAGTGGGGAAAGTGTTATTGGAGCAGTTCGTCGCCAAAAGTTTGAAGCGGCACCAAGTACCCTTTAAACGTGAAGATGAATACGAGAGCATCCAAGGCGTTGTGTACAATTTTCGGGCGGACTTTGTAATCCCAGAACCTAATCAGCCGCTGGCTTTCCTTGAAGTGCGAAAAAGTTCTTCCAGGCATGCGAGTCTTTATGCGAAAGATAAGATGTTCTCGGCTATAAACTGGAAGGGACAGTACGAAAGATGCCTTGGAGTGCTTATCATTGATGGTCCGTGGACACTCGTCACGCTCAAGATACTTACTCGTGTTTTCGACTATGTTATTCCAATCGAACAAGTCGACGAAGTTGCGAAAAAGATACGCGCATATCTTGATGGCGATGAAGCGATTCTTCAATGGTTGATACAGTTTCGTATAATGCAGAATATACCGGGCACTAATCCCGTTCCCATCAAGCATGTGGAACTGAGTAAGGATGAGATAGATTCGCTCGCCACAGAGATGGAGGAATAACAGTCAAGCATGTATCAGTGTTAGCACTGCTGCCCAACGGCTGGCTCCCACAAAACAATAGCACCCGCTACTTGCTTACGTGGATTGACTCTTTAGGTGTGCGCGCGTCTTGACTTGAATGGAAAGAACGTTCAACGTATCCATTAAGCGTCCAATAACGATCCTGGAGTGCACCTTTGACTACCTTACGGTGCTATCCATGCCGCAGGTTTCCTTTGAATTCCTGTAAATCGCTTCTCATTCACGGCGGCGACACGGGTTCGATCCCGTACGGGACGCCAAAGTTATCAATCACTTACGAAGAGGGCCATTTTCGCCCGGGTCCAATAAGCTAAACCGCTTCCTTTGCGAATACCAGGCAGAAGCATTTTGATATCCAAATAAAGCCTCGCAATCCGGCGGCGAGACATCAACTAATTTTGGTGAGCTTTACTTGGGTTTACGATCGAGTACGGATTTCAGCCGTCACCTGAAGTGAAGTCGCATTTAGGTGTCTCAATCTTCTTTATTTTCCAGTTCTTTGGGAACGTCCACGCGTGCAACGTACAGTGGTGTAGCCATCAAGACCCTTTTGCCGGCAAGGCCTTTGCTTTTCCAAAAATCATCTTCTGACAATTGGCCTTGCAGTAACGTCTTGGCCAGAAACTCAAGGCGCTCAATCGGGCCTTCCATGCTATAGGCTGAGAACGCGGTTAAGTCGATATATTCTTGATTGTCAGGTGCGAAACCTTTGGTTCGATGAGCGGTATCTGCCTTAAGCGTGTTATAAAGTCTAACGTTTTCTGTAGAGAGCTCAAGCGCTTCCAATAGGTATCGTGCAAAAAGGGCAGTACCAGATGCAGCGCCAGCAATTCCAGTACCATCTTCTCCCAGAACGTGTTTGCGAGAACCTCCGAGGCCTACTACAGTCTGATCACTTGCCCCGGCGAAAAATACTAAAGGGTTCGACACCGTCTGGGTAATACCGTATAGTCCCCACTTCAGACTCAGAGTATCAAAGACGTATTCTGCTGGTTCGTCGACCGTTCCTACATTTCCGAATCTAAGAATGAACTCAGATACCTTCTCAAGGGCTGCATATCTGCTTTGATTACGCTCTGTTTTACGGGTCCGGGAGAGCAACTTCAAATCGGTTTTCAGCTCGGTGGTTACTTTGTCTGAATCTTCCTGGATTTGCTGGAGTAGCATCTGTAGCTTCGTCTCTGACACATAGTGGTAATACTTCATAATGGTAAAAACCTCGTTTTCAGAATTTTGCGCTCACGAGTTGACTTTCCGTTCTTAACAAGAATAGTCTCTCGCCGTACTCAGAACGACGGCTGACCTCCGAGCCCCTGCTCCCTCGCACACTTGCAAGTCAACCGTAATTTGCTGCCAGCTACCTAATCATTTTTTGGACTGCTGTCCAGTTCATGTTCTCCAAGTCAGGCACAAGATCTCTGCGAGTTCAAGATTGAGGACAGAAGCTAAATGATCTCCATGTAACGCGACTTAGACTTAAACTTCACGATGAGGTCCCAGCCATGGAAGCGCTCGAAGTATTCGACTTGATAGGCGTTAAGGACGCGATAAAGAAATCATTCGCTTCAGTTTTTGGCGAGCTCAATCTGGCGACCGAAGCCTGGTTTCAGAAAACAAAGCTACTGACAATCGGACGCGACAATTACGCTGATTATGTAGCCACGAAGATTGGTGTCTTTCCGTTATTCGCTACTAACAGATCTGCGTCTATTGATACGAGCTTTGTAAGTGTAGATATATCCGCAGACATCGAGAGGGATCGATATCGCTCGCGTGGCGAAATCGAGCAAGGACTTGAACGAGTCAGGCGCGGAGAAGACTCTGACCTGACGCGACGTCAGTCTCGCATGTCTGTTTTGAAATCAATTACTCTCACATCAGGAGGTTTTGCTCTCGTCGGTATTCCTGGTTCGGGGAAGACCACACTGTTCCGCTCTATTGCTCTGCATTCCGCTCGCGGGGAACCGGTGCGCGGCAGAAAACGAATCCCTGTGTTTTTGGCCATAAGGGACTTGTCATCTAAACGTACCGGCATTATGGAAGCAATGGTTTCTCTTTTTGAGCAACTCGAAATAAACGAGGCTGCTCGCGTGGTTGACGGTTTGTTGAAGTCTGGAGATTGTATTGTTCTTCTGGACGGGTTGGATGAGACCAGCAACGAGCATCAACGCGATTTGATAAGTGAATTGCTCGAGTTAAAAGCGAAACACAACAGTTGCATCTTTTGCATAAGTGCACGCCCCTCGAGTCTATCGATCGGTCTCCCAGACTTTACCAAATGGGAAACGCTTCCGCTTGCCTTCACCGAGCGGCTTGCTTTCATAAGGAAGTGGTTCTCCTCAGTCGATCCAGCCAAAGGGCAGCGTTTGATAGAGCAAGGTAGCAACAAACCTGAGCTGTTGGATCTTGGTTCCAATCCGTTGATGCTCTCTATAGTGTGTGCCCTGTTTAATAACGACCTGGATATACCTGCCGATCCCGATGAGCTTTACGAACGAGCAGTACACGGTCTGTTGGGCGGATGGGATGCTTTTCGTAATATTGCTCGCCAAACTATTCTCCGAGATGTTCCCGTAAGAAAACGCGTCATAATTGTGAGTTGGCTCGCAGCAGAATTGTTCGTTCTAGGCAAGCTTGTCTTCACCGCTTCAGATGTAAATGAGGCCAACACGTTGCGCCGGTTAGCCGAACTGGTACAAGTCGCTCCGCTAGACGCTGACGACTTGCTAACATCTCTGTATAACGACTTCGGAATATTAATAGAGCGTTCGCCAAACCTCTATTCCTTTTCGCATCTGACAATACATGAGTACCTGGTCGCGAAGTATATCGTCGACAATCGACAAGAACTACAGTTGCTAAACTCTCATCGGGCGCACAAGAAGTGGGAAGAGATTATTCGTTTAGTTGGAAAGATGCTTCCTAACGCGGACGAGTTTATGAATAACCTTCAGAATCCGAAGACGTTTAGCGATCCAGATCAAATCATGTTGCTGGAGGCCACCTGGTCGTCTAAGCCGATCTGCTCCGTGGACGTGAGGAAAAAACTCATGACGCAAATTGCGTCAAAATTAGATGGCATGACAAAACGCTTCGCCGGCTTTTCAGTTCAGCGGCGGCACGCTATGGGAATGTCTCTTTTGATTCGCGTTCACGTGGCCTCAGCCGAAGCTCTTAACGCTGACAAAAAGCGGTTTAAGTACACTTTTCCGCGTTTTGTGTCTTACATTCCCAACCTTCTGAGGATTCTGATGTTATCTGGATTCAGGACGAGAGAATTGGGAGTAATAAATAGTCCTCTGTTTGAGGCGTTAGCTGAAGCAAACGTTGACGAAGTTGCGGACGTTCTATTCGTCTACGCCGACTCAGGGGAGCCGATAAATTTTTCGCGCGAAGGAATCATTATCCCTCGACGCTCTTATGTCACCTAAGGGCGGAACTAATGCGCGAGGAATTTTTGTCGCTTGCGCTTTGTCTAATACTCGTGATCGGATTTATCGTGGTCCATTCCCATCGAATCGCGGTGACACGATGGGTGGGCCCTTAGTCGGTCACGTCGCCGTGGTAAGCTTGACGCGTAAAAGCGTCAAGCTTACCAACAACCCAAAGTTACTGCTGGTTCTGCAGGACGCCGCCTAAACATCCGAGAGTACCATCACTTAAAGTGAATCTTGCGACAACCGCCATCAGCTCATCTGTTGCGGGAGCCGGATCATCTAAGGTTACGTAAACCGAAGGCTCTTTAGGTCTGGGATCCGTTATTGAGCATTCCCCTGATCCGCCCCACCCCCACAGATCCCTTCCACCATTGCCGCCTCCCCAAACAGAAAGGTCATGGAACCTTGCGCCTGTCCAATCAATTGTTTTTCCGTCTATTTGAATAGGCAGCTTCACGACATAACTTGGCATGATATTTTCTCCTTTAGGTTATAAGAAATCGTTTTGGAAGGGCACGCGTTCGCGTCTTCCGAGTATTAACGCGAGAACTGTTTGGGAAAGCCACCACGTCTAATGTTTTGTTTTGTGAGGCTTCTAATGACTAACCAGTCAAGAAGACTGTGACGCAGACGGGCCATCACACCTCGCCGCGCCAGGGGAGGATGTTAAATAGTGCGATTGCCATCTTGAATTTTATGCCGCAAGACGTAACGGCATACCTGCCAATCACCAGGAGACGGAATATGTTTTCAGTAACAGGTGGGGGCGAAAACATTGACAGATCTCCCATCCGGCAATAAGATGCGCGTTATTCACGACAGGTGAAAGATCAAGCAGGGCACGCTTATTTATCACGCGTGATTCCTACGGTTCTGCCGACAAACAAGGGTGAACGACAGAGACGCCTAGTATCCTTACGTCTCACCTCAAGCCTCCCCAGCAGATCTCCTGAATCTCGCTTTACTCGCGTCGCGCTTGACGCTGTTTTGTCAGTGTCACGGCGTTGCGTTTTTCCTTCACGCAGAGTGAACAAAGGAGACGAATATGAAAAGAACACTTATCGCATTTGGTTGGGTTATCGGCTTGGTCATCGCAGGCTCGCCTGTGAAAGCTCAAGAAACGGACCCGGTTCCGATTCCCATTCCCTCATACACCGTAACCAACACCTACGCCGCAAAATTCATCTGTGGGGTCCAGCCTGACGCTTCGATCAAGATCATGCCTGATGCGCAGGCGGGTCACTATTCGAGCAAAATCAACGTTCACAACAACACCGGATCCGTTATTCAATTCCGCAAAAAGGTGATCCGGCTCAGGGGCGGCCAGATACCCACTGCACCGGCCTGGACCAAATTCCACTCACTCAAGTCTGACTATGGGATGGAAGTTGTCTGCCGGGATATTTATGCGCATTTGAATATCCCCATCTATCCTCAGGTAGACGTAATCCCACCCTACATTGAAGGTTTCGTGATCTTCGAAGTGGCCTTCACAAATCCCATTGCGGCAGGGACAGTTATTCCGGATGACCCGCTCGACATCGAAGGTATCTATACTTACCGTCCCGAGCCTGCGGGAACCAATGGTGTTTCGATCGACGTTGAGGTCTTCCCAGCCAAACGGAACCGATATGTGATTCCCGGCGTCATCGTCATCGATCCCGTTCCCGTCGAGACAACGACGGCGGATCCTAAGCCCGCTGCCACTAAACAGCGGTTTTAACCGTTAGCACTTCCCAACTCTAGCCCAGCGTGGAGTCGCCCAGTTCAAGGCACTCTCGCTGCTGCGGAATCCAGCCGCAGCAGCGAGGCCTGCAACCTCGAAATTCAATTTACCGATTTTTATCGCTTACGTTTTACCCTCAAGGGAGAGATCCTGGGATAAAGGGATAGAGCTTTTCAAGCTCTTAATGCAATCACGCAGCGCTCTTATGCATAGGTTCCATTGCTTTCAGCCCCCCAACAATGCGGTTCCAAGTCGGAATGCTTTGGGACGCCAGTAAACCTGGAACGAGTGGAGACCCTTCTGATTCTCGCGCCGCGAAGTTTTGCGTTCTCCGGCTTTGCTTCGACTTATTGCTTGTATTTTTCCTTGAGCTCAAGCTGAAGTTTGCGGAAGTAGCTCTCCGCTCCAGCGGGATCATGCCATGCGACAGCCTGTTTCACATTCGGTACTTCACCCCGAAGAGCCGCATAGAGCACTTCCGGCGTGAGGTTATTAGGATGGACCGTCGCGACGAGCTTTCCTTTGGAGTCGAATATAAAGATGACAGGAATGCCCCAGGCCCGCAACGTCTTGAAGGTGTTGAGCGAGT
>DATEIS010000345.1:0-38304 GCA_035278765.1 Pyrinomonadaceae bacterium
AGAATTCAAAGAATTCATCGCTCGAGGAAATGTGATCGACCTGGCAGTTGCAGTAATTATCGGCGCCGCATTCGGAAAGATAGTCACATCGTTGGTCGAAGGCGTCATCATGCCGCCCATCGGATTAGCACTCGGCAAAGCCGATTTTTCAAATCTCTTCATCGATCTTTCCGGACAACGCCCGGTCTCGTTAGCTGACGCACAGTTGAAAGGCCTCCCGGTTATTACCTACGGCGTGCTTATCAACGACATCGTGAACTTTCTCATCATAGGTTTTGTGGTGTTCCTGGTCATCAAGGCTGTCAATCGTCTGCGCGCTGCACCACCACCACCGCCAAACACGAAGGACTGCCCACATTGTCTGACCGCAATCCCGCTGGGAGCTTCGCGTTGTTCGGCGTGTTGTGCAGATCTTCACGCTACAGCGTAAGTTTTGTTTCACGCAAAGGCGCAAAGATGCAAAGAAAGAACTCTGCAGCTTTGCGCCTTTGCGTGAGAATGTTCTGTTAGAATCCTGAATCCATGCGCGAGTGTCCCCGATGTGAACTCTGCTTCGAAGACAACGTCGAGATCTGTCCACAGGATCAGGTAAACACCAAGAACACTCTGCCTGGACCATGTTTACTTGCCTCACGCTATTTACTGGAGAAACGTCTGGGTCGTGGCGCTATGGGCCAAGTCTATCTCGCGCGCGATCAGAACCTGTTAACGCGTCAAGTCGCAGTTAAAACTGTGCGACCTGATATTCTCAGCGACGAAGATTTACAGGAAGGCGAAGCTATCGCGCGTTTTGAACGTGAAGCGCGCGCCGCTGCGTCGATTCGTCATCCCAACGTCGTTGACGTCAACGATTTCGGGCAGAGTGCTGACGGTGTGTTCTTTCTCGTGATGGAATACGTGCAGGGTGAGTCGCTTTTCCACTTGCTGCGTCGCGAAGGGACCATAAGTCCACAAAGAGCGGCGACGATCATGCAGCAGGTTGTGGCGGGAGTAGACGCAGCTCACGACGCCGGAATTCTTCATCGCGATCTCAAACCCGCAAACATCTTCCTGATGCAGCAAAAGCGAAAGACCGGCGGTGAAGATGGCTTTGTGAAGGTGGGGGACTTCGGACTCGCAAAGATCGTTAATGCGGATCGATCCGAGTTGACTTCCGGCAGTGGTCCAGCATCGAGAGGCATCATCGGCACGCCCGAATACATGGCCCCGGAACAGATGCAACCGGGCGAGCAACTCGATGCGCGCGCCGACATTTATGCGCTTGGCACGATTGCATATCACATGCTCGGCGGCCGTCCTCCCTTCACCGGCAACATCACTCAGTTGATCGCACAGAAGTTGACTCAGGCGCCGCCTTCGCTTTCGAGTTTGCGTTCGGACATCAGTGCCGAGGTTGAGGCGTCGATCATGAAAGCGCTCGCTAAGGACGTTAACGATCGTCCGTCGAGTGCGACCGAGTGGTTTGAAAGTTTTGCGGGCGCTGTGGGAGCAAGCTCAGATACAGTAAAGCGTAAGGATTCGAGGCTGGTGATCATGGCGCCGTCAGGCGCTGAGGTATACGTCGATGATGAGCGGTATGGAAGTGTCGGTCGCTCTGGCCGAGTGATTCTGACTTCGCTTGCACCCGGACAACACGTGCTTCGAGTGGCGAAGTCGGGAGAGGCGGATGATGAGCGCGTGATCGAAATTCGCAGTGACATCGCCGAGCAGATCATCGAGGCGCAACTGAAGATCGGCGTCTCGAGCAATCAGTTGTCTCCGTCGCGCGGTGGCAGTCTCGACAGTAAACACGGTGGGCATTCGACGACGCTCGTGGTCGTGATGTGTACGAAATGCCACTCGCGTTTTGCGGAAGGGGTGAAGTATTGCGGTCGTTGTGGTAACACGACGTTTCAGCCCGTCTCGGGTGAACTGCACGCGCCTCCAAAGATGTCGAACAACGTGACGTGCCCGCGTTGTCGTCATGAATATGCGCCGGGCACGAAGTTTTGCGGACGCTGCGGAATTCCGATTGGCACGGCGGCGCTCGATTGGCGGCCGCCAAAGCCGGTTGAGGTTTTCTGTCGCGAATGTAACACCAGTTATCCAGCCGGGACGAAGTTCTGCGGTCGCTGCGGCAAGCCCATCAGGACCTGATCCACAGATTACACAGAAAAGACTAATCTGTGGAATCTGTGGACTGGTTTGAGCTTTTCCGATAATCTGTGCCGTCACAAATGAAGCGCTGCCCCACTTGCAACCGCACTTATACCGATCTCTCCCTGAACTTTTGTTTGGAGGACGGCACTCCGCTGGCGGCCGACGCGCCACCGGTAGATCCCAACGCCACGATCCGGTATCCATCGGCGAGAGACACAGCGGAACCTCCGCCCACGGAAATCTATCAACCACCGCCGCCAGTCGTTACCCCGCGACAAACAGCTCCACCTCCGCCGCCCCCACCAACGCAGCCCCAACCACAATGGACACCTGCGCCAGCAACAACGGCGCCGCCGCGTAAGAAGTCGAATGCAGTTTGGTGGATTCTTGGCGGACTAGCTGCGGTTTTAGTTATCGGCGTCGGCCTCGTGGTCATGATCATCGCGTTGGCAAGTCTTAACTCGGGTAATACCAACAACTCGAATGTGACCAATCGTAACGACAATCGCAACAGCAACGTTACGGTCAACGCCAACGTCACCAACACAAACACGAATTCGAACACTTCTCTTCCCACATCACTCGACGACGATTTTAGCCAACAGAAATGGGGCGTCGGCAGCGGGCAGTACGGCCGCATCTGGTATGAGGGCGGCGAGTATCACATGCAGTCGAAGGCCGGCACGTTCGTCGTGATGTATGCGCCCTCCGACGACTACAGCACCGAAAACGCGACCGTTAAAGTTACTGCTCGCAGCGTGGATGGCGACGTGCCCGCATCGGGCTTTGGTTTGCTGGTCCATTGCTCACAGTCGAAGGCAAAACAACTCGAAGACTACGGGCTGTTGATTTATCCGGGAGACGAGCCGGAGTATGAGATCGTCAAACATAAAAACGGCACCCAGTCTCCGGTGGTGACCAAGACAAAGTCGAGTGCGATCCAATCCGGCAGCACTCCGAATGTGCTCGAAGTAAGAATTCGCGGCACCGAGTTGTCGTTCTACGCCAATGGTCAGTTTTTGACACGTATTACCGACACTGAAAACTTCAAACGCGGCCGCACGGGACTCTACACCAGCGACGTCCACGAAATTGTGTTTGACGATCTATCGATAGCTCGCTAATCCCCAATGCAGGTCAATCTGAAAGTCACGGCGGGCCCATACAAAGGCCGCATCTTTTCGTTTACTCAGCACGACAGCTTTTTGATCGGTCGCAATCCTGACGCGCACTTGTGTCTGCCAAACGATCGATATTTTTCACGTAATCATTGCCTGCTCGAAATGAATCCGCCGCATTCTTATCTACGCGATCTCGCTTCGACTAACGGAACCTTCGTCAACGGTCATCGGGTTAAAGATGCGTTTTTGAAGAATGGGGATCGAATTCAGTGTGGTGAAACGATTCTCGAGGTGGAAGTCACCGCGGATTCGAACGATATTTCTGAAACAACGCAGGATGCGGGCGTACCTAAACGACCGGTACTCGTGATGGTCGAATGTGTTAACTGCGGTCGACGAGAACAGGCTCAGGCATCGTCGCCTGATGAACATTTAACGTTCCTCTGTGAAGACTGTCGTATCGAGCTCAAGCGTTCGCCGCAGGCGATTCCTGGTTACGATACCGTCAAACTTCTGGGTCGCGGTGGAATGGGTTGTGTGATGCTCGCGCGTGAGCAGAGCACGGGACGAGCAGTTGCCATCAAGACGCTGTTGCCTGAGTTTGCTGTCAGTGACAAAGCGATGCGACGCTTTATGCGCGAGATTGACGTTGCCGCAGCGTTGAAACACAAGAACATCGTCGAGTTTCTCGATCACGGAACACACAACGGCGTAGTCTATCTGGTCAGTGAATTTGTCGAGGGTTGCGACGCGCAAAAATTCGCTGAACAACGGGGCGGGCATCTTTGTTACGAAGACGGCATTTCGATCATTTCGCAATCGCTCGATGCACTCGCATTCGCACATGACCAGGGCTACATTCATCGCGACTTCAAAGATCAGAACATCCTCGTCGCTGGTGGCTCTCCGAATCTGGTCGCCAAATTAACTGACTTCGGTCTGGCGAAGAGTTTTACGCATTCCGGCATGAGCGGTGTAACGATGGCCGGTGAGATGGCGGGTACGCTCGCCTACATGCCGCCGGAGCAGTTGCGCAATTTTCGCGACGTCAAACCGCAGTCGGACATTTACGCGGTTGGCATGACCACTTACAGCCTGCTGACCGGCACTCTTGCAATCGATTTGAGCAAGAACGGCAGCGTCAACGAAACCATCCGAGCAATCTTCGAACAACCGGCTGTTCCTTTGCGCCAAAGAGCTCCGCACATCCCGCAAGCGGTCTGCGAAATCATCGATCGCGCCCTTGCAAAGGATCCTGCACAACGCTGGCAAAGCGCCGGGGCAATGCGAAATGCCCTCCTCCACTCAATATAATCGGTGAAATTCCGTGCAATCCGTGGCATAATCCGGCCCGAGGAGAAGTTGTTTATATGAGGTCCATCTGGAAGGGTCACATACGGTTCCTGCTGGTTGCCATCCCGGTCCGTATCTATAACGCCATCGAAACCAGCGAAAAGATTTCCTTCAACCAACTGCATCGCGACGATTTTGGTCCAATCGGTTACGACAAGCGCTGCAAGAAATGCGATCAGGTTGTCTCTAACGATCAGATCACGAAGGGCTATCAGTATGAGCCCGATCGCTATGCCATCGTCGAACCGGACGACATTGCAAAGATTAAGATCAAGACGACCAAGGCTGTCGATATTGTCGGCTTCGTCGATCGCGAGGAGATACCGAGCACATTCTACGACGCGCCGTACTTTGCCGGTCCGGATGGTCCGGTTTCAGAGAAGCCATATGCGCTGCTGCGCGAAGTGATGAAGCAGACCGGGAAGATCGCTGTCGGCAAAGTGGTCCTGAGAGATCGTGAAGATCTAGTTGCCGTGTTTCCGCATGACGATGGTTTGGTGTTGCAGAAGCTTCACTACCCGCACGAGTTGCGGAAGATGGAAGATGTGCCTGACCTCGAGAACGTGCAGAAACTGGATGCACAGAAATTAAACAAGAACGAATTGAAGCTGGCCACGACGCTCGTACAGGAAATGGCCACATCACTTTCAGAGATCGACACAGCAGACAATTACTTCAATGCACTTCGGACTCTGATCGATTCCAAGATCAAAGGACGGAAAGTAGTCGAGTTTGAACCGGTTGAAGAAGTTCCAAGACTTGATATCATGAGCGCGCTGAAGAAGAGTTTGCAGGCATCCAGCCGCAAGCCGATGGTGAAGGCGCCGGCAACCGCAGAGAAGAAGAAACCGCAAATCACTTTGGTTAAACCGCGCGCGGCTAAAAAGAGAAAGGTTGGCTAAGCCACTAATTTCTTTTGTAACTTTTGTGCTTTTTTGTGGCTAATGAAAGATCAGAGCACTAAGGTAATCTCATTTCCCTCACCTGTCCCTTCGAAGGCAGATTACCAACGTGTCAAATCTTCCTACTCAGTTAAAGAGATCAAACAACTGTTCGGTCTGAGCGAAAAGACGATTCGCCGTTGGACTGAACAGGGCATCATTCAGTCCGCGCCGACTTCGCAAGCGCCCGACTTCGTTTACGATTTCAATGCGTTTTCGCAGTTTCGTCGTGTGCGTGAACTGAAGGCGCAGGGTCTAAGCATTCGAAAGATCGAAGCTGAGTTGCAGGGGCAATTGAATCTCTTTCGAGTGGAGACTCCGCGTATCACTCGTCTGCTCACGCCGTTTGAAGAAGCTTTGCTTTTGCACGAGCAAGGTGATACGGCTGCAGCCGAGCATTACCAGGAAGCTATCACGGAAGGCGACAATGTCGCAGAGGCTTACTGCAACCTGGGAATTATCAATCTCGAACGTGGCCAGATTCCGAGTGCGCTCGACAACTTTACGCTTTCGCTGAAAAACGATCCGCGGCACGTCGAAGCGCATTACAACCTGGCGAATCTCTACTACGACGCCGGAGATTTGCAGCTTGCAAAACTGCACTACGAAGCCGCAGCGCAGATCGAACCGGGCTTCTCGTTGGTCTATTTCAACCTTTCACTTGTGTATCACAAGCTGGGCGACCTGACCGCGGCGTCGACAACGCTTGAGAAATATTTGCAGCTTGAGCCTGAGGATGAAGATCTCGAAGTTCTGAACCGGCTCCTTAAAGCGATGAAAAGTCAGAAGCCGTCGCAGATGAAATAACGAACTGTAGGGGCGGCCCTCCGTGGCCGCCCCTACAGTACGTTCCGAAATGGTTTTTGCTGGTGGTGGGCAGGAGGGCTGCCCACCTGGCTACTATTGGATCGTAAGAAAGGTGAACGATCCAGTTTTCGTAGGTATTCTTAGAAAAACGCCAATCAGTTCGAAGTTCCAGATCAATCCCTAAAACAACTGGTTTCCGTAGTAGCACAAATGATTTGTCCCGGATATAATTCGCGCTCCCACTGCTTTCTCCTGCTTTCAGTGGAAACCCGAACAGTCTAAGTGTGTGCAAGGAGGTTCTCTGTGGCAAACCCCAAATGCCGTGTGTTGTGTGTCGATGATCATCACGACACTTCCGAGATGCTGCAAATGTTGCTTTCGGAAGAAAACTACCAGGTTCACACTGCCGCCACTTTGGAGGAGGCATGCGTTAAGGCGGCAACAACCGAATATGACCTTTATGTTTTGGACAAGCGATTACCGGACGGCACCGGCGTAGAGTTGTGCGGAAGGTTGCTGACAATCTCGCCGACAGTCCCGTGTATTTTCTACACCGGCGACGCGTACGAGATTCACCGCCGCGAAGCCTTCGCCGCCGGCGCCGCTGCATTCGTAGCCAAACCCGACATCGAAGGTCTCATCGACGCCGTCCACCAACTTCTGGCAAACAGCGAATGCGCAACGACGACTTAATCACGCTTGCTTGACACTCCTATTTCCGCACGTATAATTTTCCGCGCGTCACTTAAGGGCCGATAGCTCAGTTGGTAGAGCAGCTGACTCTTAATCAGCGGGTCGCAGGTTCGAGCCCTGCTCGGCTCACCAGAATTAGGAATGAAACGGTAGGTGGAAACACCTGCCGTTTTCATTTTGCGACCATCTTGTGACCATCCTGCTGACGATGTTCCGTCGTAGTCTAAAGGCCGCCAGTGTCAGAAAGATCTGGCGCTGATAATGCATCTCGAGACGCGGCTCACTTACTAATCTTGTGGAATGTATGTTGCTCCTGAAACGGTTGTGAATTCGAAACGGCGAAGCATTTCCTGGTCTCCAGCTATTGCGCTTCTCTTCGTGATGGTATTGTCCACCACGTGCCGCTCCCAGGAACCGAAACCAATCTCGGAAGGGGAGCTTCGTGATCTCATAAAGAAGTCTCTCAGTAAAGATTATAAGGCTGCCGATGAAGCCAATGAGAAACTGTCTGAGTTGACTGTTCGAGACCTTCCTGTGCTTGAAGTAATATCGAAACAGGGCACGACTTGTGAGCGGATGAAAGCTGCGCAGGCAATTGTTGTTTTCAATAAAGACACCAAAACTCTAATTCCGGTGCTGGTTGAACTTTCAACCGCGGGAAATGAGTCTTCGAGTGAGGACGAACTGTTGTGTCGACGAGGCGCCACTTTCTTATTAGCCTTCTCAAGTGACGGCATTCGCGTCCTGACGGACATGTTGCAAAACGGAAAGAATCTCTTCATTCGACAAAGTGCGATCTTTGCTTTCGATGACCTGACTGAGACTGGCAATTATCCTGAGGGTGGTCGAGACGCGATGAAGGCAGCGATTCCCATTATTGCTGAATCAGCAAAACTCAAGGACCAGGTGATGCGGCGCATGTCCAACGAGGTGCTTTGGCAACTTGTCAGGAAGGGCGACAAGGATTTGAGCATCATAGCGAAACGGTTCGTTTCCGAGGATCCCAGGTAAGTATTTTTTTCGACGACGCACTTACGCGTCATTACTATCAAGTGCCGCGTAATGATCGGAGAGCTGCAGTTAAGTGAGATCGGTCAGCCAGCGCGTTTAGTATTGGGCCACTGGGAGTAAATTCGACGATGCTAACGGAGCCCACCGGACAGGCCAGCCGATAACGAAAGCGGCCAACATCGATTCCCAAAAGGCTGCAAAGAATTATCCTTATTGTTGCTTTATGAGAGACGATCAAGATATTCCCACCGGTAAATTCCTTCTGGATTTCCTCGATCAAATGTAAGCCACGACGTGCAATTACAATCGCCGATTCCCCTCCGGTTGGTGCATGCCAGGCCGGGTCAGCTAACCAGCTAATGTATTCATCGTGAAACTGTTGACTAACCGTTTCTTTCTTCAGACCCTCCCAGCTGCCGTAAGCAATTTCATTTAACTCAGCGCGTTCTCGTAGATTGATTCCCAGGGCATCACACAGAGGCTGGGCTGTCGTAATGCTTCGACGCAAACTGCTGGAATAAACCGCCTGCCATTCGACTTCGCGGTAAGCCTTAACGAAAGCTTCGGCCATCTCCCCACCCTCGGGAGTCAGTTCGGGATCCAATCCTGATCCGCAAAAGACGTCCTCGCGGCTGAGCGCCGTTTGTCCGTGCCGAAGGAAATAGAAAGTTAGCCCCATCTTCTTTCAGTAAATCTCAGAAAGGAACCGCCGCGCAATCCTGGATGCCTGCGCGGGGCATAAAATTAACAAAGAGCGGAGACGTTGAAAACGCCTCCGCTCTCGAATCGCAATTGCTCTAACCTGTTACTGCAGTGACACGTCGTCAACTCTGAATATCGTTGGCAACGTGATGTCGTTGGTGCCGCGGAATTGAATCCGCACTGTCTGTCCGGCGAACGAACTGAGATTGAACGGTCCTCTCAGGACGTAAACTCCCGCCGTGCCGCTATTCTGATTACTAAACGTCGCCAGCGTTGCGAGCAACGTTCCCGACGTACTTCGCACTTCAATGAACAGACGATCGAAAACTGCTGCTCCAGCCGCCTCGTTGGTTGTAATGTTTAGCCAGAACTGCAGATTCGTACAACCGTTACTCGGAACAGTAACTGTTTGGAACAGAGTCCCAGTGGAACTATTGACGCCGTTAAGGATCATGTAAGCAGTTCCGCTGTGTGGGAACGTTCCCGTGCTGCGCGTGACCTGGCCACTAACTGTCCATGGCGTGGTACCGGTTTCGAATCCAGGGTTAACGATCGCGTTTGTACACCCACCGCTAATGCCGGCCTGTGACACGCTGAACGTCAAACCTGCAATCGTCATTGAACCACTTCTAGCAGTGGAACCGTTTGCTGCAACTGAGTAATTCACTGTGCCACTACCAGAACCACTGGCGCCGGACGTTATAGTGATAAACGAGTTGTTGCTAACCGCGGTCCAATTGCAACCCGCTTGCGTAGTCACCGCCACGCTTGCTGATCCACCCGACGCTGCAAAGCTCGCACTCGTCGGATTGATCGAGAAGGAACAAGCGCCTCCGCATTCCGCCGGTAAGTCTGTTGCGGCAACGTGAGTTGTGCCATCGTTACCCACTGCCGACACGCCCATGCCGTGACGTGCAAACACTGTCCAGATCGCGCAGCGATTTGCGCCACCATTCAGGTTCTGATCGGCTTGAAGGATACCGTCGCGTGCGTTAAGGAATGATGGACGAGTAGGTGTGAACTTCATCCCGTTGAGCACAAGACGGTCTGTTATTGTCGCGCCAAGCTGCGTGCGCAGATCCCAAAGAGTTGCGGCCCAGACTTCGCCGTCAGCGTGAACTCCGAAGCCGAGGTCGGCGTAAGAGTCGTGCACGGCTGCGGCAGGAACAGAATAAGCAGCACGCCGGATGCCATTAGGATTATTGGTGACGTACTCGCCAACTGCGCCATCGTTGTTGATCGTGATGGCCCAATAGTCAGACCAACCCTCACCCATTGCGCCTGACTGTGTACCGCTCAAGCCGCCACTGCCGTTGCCAATGAGCCGGTTTGAGATGCCGTGTCCGTATTCATGGAACACAACATCGCCATCGACCGAACTATCACGGTCAGGATTGGGCGAGGTGAACAAATACTGTTGCATCCGTGGACGAGAACCGTCTGGCGGCGTCGCGAAGTTTGCATTGTTTGTTCCCGAGCCGTCCTGTGCTTCCGCTCGAACCGAGTCGTTTCCGGTACCGCCACGGCCGAAGTTGTTTACCTGGAAGTTGCGCGCTGTCTCCGTAAAGCCGAGGTTGTACGAGAAGTCGTGCATGATGTTGTTGAAGTAAAAAAGATTCGTCACCACAGCGGCCTGCTGCGTCCTTGGATCTACTGTTGTGGAGAAAGGAAAAGTGAAATCCTGGTTCGCAGCTGATGCGTGACCATTGACGAGCCCGGAACCGGTGGTGCTGTCCGGTGTGTTGTTGGCATCTCTATCAAGGTAGGCCTCGACGTTGTTACCAGTGGTTACGGTCGAAGTTCCCATCCAGCCGGCCGCCGTGTTGATCCCCGTGTCTCCGACCAATGAAACGAGTTGGCGTGCGCCTTTGTCAGGCGCTTCGGTGTAAACGGTACCTTGCGCTTCAAACAAATAAAGGTTGTGACGAAGCAGAAGCTCTCCCGTGTGAGCGTCGAGTAGAATTTCATACCACTCTTCCGGGCCTACTTCCGCAATGACATGCCACGCCAAACGACTCTCATCAGCGACTCTCATGACGACCTGTTCTGAGAGTACCTCCTCGAAATTCAAATCCAGCGGATTTGCGAAACGAGACTGTTCGGTCGTTGACTGTCGAGAATAAAGCTCGACAAAAGACGGGAAGACACTTCTGCCCGCATGTTCAAAAGCTTTCGCGATGGCTTTTGCTTCGCTCATGGCTCCTCGGCGTCGGATTGGTGGTCCATCGACCAGAAATCCTTCGCGCACATTGAGTATTTCGCCGTTCGTGTTAACGACGACCTGAACCTGTCCTTCAAATACCTTTAGACCACCAACAGTCTGCGTGTAGTTGAGGAAAACAGTTCCCTGGTCGTTATCTTCGTTTTCCAGTTTCAACTCTTCAATACCGGCGCCGGGAAGCGCGAAGAGTGAGTTATGTCGCTCAAGAAACTTGCGAGCGATGTTATCGGCAGTATCTGATTGTGGTTCTGAAAGAGTGTCGCCATCAATGAAGAAGTTCTTCATTGCGCCTGCTTCGTTTATTACTGCGCGAAGATCTGCCGCCTTCTCAGTTGTGAGAGACGATCGGAATTGCCCAACGGCGGAGGCTCGAGAGCGCGTGCGAGCGTTCTGCATCGCAGCTTGCTTGCCTGAGGTTGAGTTTAGGTCCATGTCATCAAACTCGCCCCGGCCAGTCAGCCGAACGTCAAAGTCTGGCAAGGCGCGACGAGCAGAACCTTGTGGGGATGCCGTTGACGGTGGCTGTGGTGCTGCGTCCGACTTCCACAACGGCGAGACTATGGCGGCCACAGCGGCTACGAAGAGAACTGTGAAGATCAAAATCTTACGAATCATTTTTGCGCCTCCTTTGGCTTTGTTGAGGTTAATGCCGCACTCGCCTGTTATCGTCTAAGAAGGTGGGAGTTAGACCCACCCCATGCTTTCGATCAGGTGAGAGAAAACCCTAGCTTGTCTTTAACTACTTTAGAGCGAGAACAGTTGAGCCATGGAGATCAGGACTCCGCCCCACTGTTTTATCTGTTCAATGTCGACGTTATGAGATTCGCACGGGCTGTGTGAAAACTGCGGGAGAAAAGTAGGTTGTACGGAGCGCGGCACGCAGCGTAGCAGATTGCCGTGAGCGTGTAAATGAAAAGAGCCAGGAACCTGTTCCGTTCGATTGACGGTCCCGGATTGGCACTGCGCAGCCGAAGTCCGAGGCCTCCGCAAATCTTAAATTACACCTTGATTGGTTTGCCTTGAACCACGCGAAGGGCAGTATCAAGATCGGACCGCTCACCTCCGGGCTTCGCCTCGTCCAACATCGCGATTTTTGTGGCGAACTCTTCAGCCAACCCGCTCCCAACGCGACTGAAAGGAGTCTGTAACACTGATATCAAAGGAGCGGACGACAGCGCCGAGTCAAGTGAGTCAAATTCCGCTGTGGCTTCGCCTGTTCCTGCACGGATCAGTTGAGCCAGCTTGCCATCGAGAGTCTCAGGAAATTTTTCTGCAAGCTGCGCAAGCTCAGTGGGCGAGGTGTCGTTTTGGGCCAGCACGATTGATCGTCTAACCTGATCATTACTCAACAACTGCACTACACCACGTTCGACATCGGTTTGAGGCGTCCTTACATTAACCACCACCGGCGCAGACGTGATCGCTTCACTCTGCACTGAAGGAGAAAACTCCGCCTGTAGTTGGTAACGACCCGGAACCGGAAAAACTGGTCCTTCTTCTGTTTGCAGAAGGTTTAGATGCGCGACTAACTGCTCATTCGGTGCTAAGACTTCTTGACGTAATATCGTGTCAGCTTGCCATCCGCGAAACTCACGACGCTTCCCATCCGGACCAGCCACTATCAGACGCAGGTCACCTTCCATTAAATTCAGTCGCGACGAGATTGTAGTCGGAGTCGATGCTCGATTGGTGACGCGAAGCGTACCGAGAGCTGACAAGCCGACTACAACCGGCTCCTGAACCTCGAGTGTCAGGACGAGTGATGACGATTCGTGTTCCACCATCCTGGTAGTTTACTTCCGAAAACCCGTGGAGGAAACCTTTACCTCATCAAGCTTTCACCGGGTCTTTTCTTTGCACGAAACATCGCCGAATGTCTTTTAACCGATCCAGGGCATCTGCTTCTCCCATCTGTTTGGCCGTACCTGCCGTGTCGGCTAGCGCATCGCTCGTTGCTGCTGCTGGAGTCAGATAGTCAGACGTAAAACCAAGAATCGGCGCGTTACTTTCCGTCGGCGCAGCGACGGCCGTCGCCAAACTGACGAGTGTCTCAGGATTGTCAGTTGCAACACTCGAAGAAGTCGCATCATTGAACCGAGCCTCTGCTTCCGCGCTATCGGCTGAGCGCAAAATAGTTCCGGAATACAGATCACGCAGATCGCGACCATGAGAATTGGACAGAGTCAGAGCGGCGGCAGCACCGGTTTCTGTATCGCCATACTTGTTTGCGAGTTCTTCCAGCTTGACCCTTGCGTCATCGTCAGTCCCAAAGTCACCAAAAGCAAAGGCGCGTCCAACGCCAGGGTCCATTGACAAGCGTGCGATGTCTTCTTCCTCGGGCGTAGCTGGCCCACGGACGACAATCGTTGACGGCTTACTTCGAACGACCGATCCGAGAGCGTCTCCGACGTTTAGTTCTGCCGAGACATAGAAGCGCCCAGTCTGTCTAAAAGTGAAGCCGTAATTAGTGTAGAAGATTTGGCCACTGCCGCGCAGTGATTCTCCGGCTGCCAGAGTGGCTAATGGACGGTCACTACACGCGAGGATCACATCGCGCACGTCATTCAGCTCTTCATTGGGTGGTTTTAGCAACAGGCGCAAATCGCCTTGTGAAAGGTTTAGAGCAGTCGTAACCTGGCGCGGTTCATTGCCGGTGTTTGTGAGAACAAATTGTGCTGTGACGAATTGTCCGCGAAACACCACCTCTGGAATCGTGAGGCTCAATTCCAGCCCTTCAACAGGAGGGTCATTCTGAAGAAAACCGATTGCATCCGTCGGTTCCGTGATCCCGTTCAAGCTGCCATGACCAAAGCCAAAACGTTTCCAGCCGGGACGCACTTGTGGGTCAGGTGAATGAATCAGCGACGTTCGGTTATGTTCATCGAACGCGAATGTGATGTTTCCGGGAAACGTATTGACTGTATTAGCAAACATCATCACGTCGCCAGTTTGATTCATGATAGTCGTGCCAAGGGGAACGACGTGCACATCGTGTTTCGGGTGAAACAAGTTGAAGGCATGGCCGGATTCATGAAGAAGCGTGCGCAAAAAAGCTGCGGGCACTTCGCCAATCTTCCTGTTTCTGGCTGAGGCCGCCAGGATCGGCAGATTACCAAGCCCCGGATCGAAGAACCCGGCTGTCCCTTGTCGAAAAGGCTCCACGTCATCAAACATCAGTCCCAGAATATTGCCTTGAGCGGATCCTACGAACAACCATAGTCGCCAGGTGTCATCATTGGGATCTGTTGGTCTTTGATTCGTGGCGAGCGCTGTTTGAAGCTCTGTCGTGTTTAAATCGACATCCTCAGGCAAGTTTTTTTGATCGATGCTCACGTCACAATCAATTCCGGCTGTGCGATAGACGCTCTTGAAATCAACGACGCTGTTGTCAATCATCGTAACCGACTCCGGAAACGACCTGTTTGTCATCACGTCGACCTCAACCGCGCAGCCCCGGTAGAATCCCGACGTCTTGGTTGCAACTGCGTCATACTTGACGCCGCCGATTTGAGCCGTTCCCGTTATGCGCATCGTTGGCTGAGGCAGCGCCGGATGAGTGAAGACATTGGCCTCCAGGCACTCCAGCTCCATGAAACCGCTATCCTTACCGTTGTTCTCCTGACTAATAAAGTCCTGAGTTGTTTTGTTCCAGAGGCTCCGCTCGAATTTGAATACCAATTTGCCGTTTTTGTAGGTGACGCCGACCGATCGGAAGTACCACGCGTATTGATCGATGCGAAATTGAGGATACCAATTTTTGCCGAACAGGAATGGCCGCTCTGTAATCGGCTTGCCGATCTCAATCGTACCGGTGACGGAAGTCGGTTTGCGCACGTAGATGTCGCCGGATATGCGCAACTTTGGCGAAGCAACTTCAATCCGCATCGGGCCTCGAATCTCCATCAATGTGTGCGGGCCTGTCGGCGTTAATTGCAAGTACCATGAGCCATTAAGGGTGCTAACGGGGCACGGTTTTTTTGTAACATCATGCGACGCGGTAGTATCGGCGGAAATACCTCCCAAGGCTCTTGCCAGCGCCAACGAGCCGTCCTCATCGTACTCCATGAAACTGTTCTCACCTGCAACACCACAACAGTTGCCGATCAATCCATCCTCAATATCTCTATGTTGTTCACTCATTTCCTTCTCCTTTTAACGGCGGTAATTGACGAAGATTCCCGAGAACAGTTGGGTTGACGATGGCGGCGTACTTCAATCACTCTGCGCACTGAGGCGCGTGCGAGTTGTAAGGTGTGCGAACCGACGAGGCTCAGTTCACACACCCAGAGACACACGATTGCTCATGTCAACCTTGCGGTACTCACAAGTGTTCCTATCGCTAATGACAAAACCGAAAGAAATGTTTCAGATTGCCGGAGAGTCACCCGCATCACCGCAGCCAGCATGCAAGCAAATTGTTTGGGACAGTTATCTGCCGGGGCAGGGTTGTTGGAGGATTTGTAACAGGGAACACAGCTTATTAGCCCAGGTGGCAAGGTCGAAGTTCTGCGGATCGTCATGGCCGCCTGAGATGCCGGCGTCGAGGGCCGCGTGAAATGCCGGCACCATCCACTGCTTTCGCCGGACGCTCGCAGTCACATACACCAGTGCCAGTCGCTCCATTTGCGCTTCAGAAAAGCCGGGCTCCGGACCTACCTTGCTGTCCTCACGACACTTTCGCGCACCGGTCTTCGGATTGATCCTGTAACAACGTGCCGGTGGTTGTTCGGCACAGCGCCGAGGTTGTACGTTCTCGATGTGAAGGAACAGTCCTTTTGCCCTCAGATCTGCTTTGGGACGTTCAACCTGAGTAGCGCGCCACGCCGTTGCAAAGCTGCGTTGCTGCGGAGCGATCGACTGACCGTCACGGGTGATGTAGAGATGGGCCTCCGTAGAGTTTTTGTATCGGTCTACGTCGTTCCAGGTCCAGCTTGATTCGTTGATGTTATCCGGGAAGCGGGCTACATCACACAAGTTCGGCGTGCTCGTGTCGTGAATAACGAAGTAAGTCGCCAGTGGCGCCGCAGGCTCATTGTTCCTGGCTCTGGAGAGCGGATGGTCTAACGAGCCGCCGACACTCGCTTCCGGTATCTTGTGTGCCGTTAAATAGTTTCGCAGCGCGAGCTTTAGTTGCTTGTATGCAGCTTCATTGGCAGCGACAGGTTGACCGATCAGACTTTCGAGCGGTTCCGGCAGGGTCTGGGGTCTTGGACCAAGATTTCCTCCCTCTTTAACTTTTCGCAGCAGGCATTTCGCTTGATCCAATTCCGATGCGCCCGAAAATTTCAAGGTGCTTTTGTCAAAGCCACAGGAAACCGGCTCTTGCCCGCGAACGACATAGAACGACGCCATCACGAAGAGAACAGCGGCAAACACGGAAACGTAACGAAGCAATTTTCTCCTCCAAACACGAACGCGCGGAATTTAGTGAGAGCCTAACCAGGTACTCTCTTTCGGATCGTTGGCCTTAAGAACTCCTGGGAGGTCGTTTTATTGAGACTCTTCAATTCGACCAGTTTCACTCAAAAAACGTTTAATCATTGAGAAGACTTCGTTACGTTTCAGAATAGAGGATGCATGTCCTGCATCGCTGAACGTTTTCACTTGTGCTTGCGGATAAGTCTTTCTCAATAACGCTCTATCTTTCGCTGGAATTGCCGGGTCATCGTCGGACTCGATAATAAGAATTTTACCGTACCACGCTTTTAAATCATCAGCGGTGAACTGCGGCTGGCGCGCCATGTCAAGCAAACATTTCTGCTGATGAACCGCTACTTCTCTAAAACGGTCTGCGGCGACGGCTTCATTTAAATAAGCCTTCCAAAACTCATACTCCGGGTGCTGCCGGCGGCGCAACGTCGAAAGCAACAGCTTATTAAGCCGCAGTTTAAGTAACGGCACGAAAAGACCTGCCGGCAGCAACGGAAGCAACCGACCCGCGATCGTAAGCGGCAGCTCTAATTTCGGCGTGATCAAAAAGGTATGTGAAAGGACGAGACTGCATGTTTTTTGTGGAAACAATCGCACGAAATACTGCGCTACCAGGCCGCCGTATGAACCGCCAATGACGTGAGCTCGATTGACATCTTCGGCTGCGAAAATATTGGCAATCCCTTCGCACAATCCAGTCATCGTCTGTGCGAGCGCATAGGATGGAGCGATAATGCGATATTTGTCTTGAAAAGCCGTAATCATCGGAAAGGTTGATTCGGCAATAGATAACGCTCCGGGAAGTAAGAGCAGTACTTGGTCTCCGCGCCCGCAAGCAATGTATTCCCACTGGGTGGCGCCAAAAGCCAATCGTTTGAGGGGATGAGTGCGGCGGAACTCCTTTAGCCGTTCGACTTGTTCGGCGGGAACTCCTGCGTAGCTCTCTTCAAATGTTGGTACCGCTTGCAGGGACATCGGGGATTACTAAAACGTGTCGATAACTCCGTTTCGGTTAAGATCAAGAATCCATGAGTCAAAACTTAATCAAAAAAATTCGTAGTTACATCGAACTTAACAAAGAGGAAGAGCAATTTATCAGCAATGTTTTCAAGTTGAAATATCTTGCCAAAGGCGAGCATTTTCTGTTAGCGGGCGATGTCTGCCGCGAGACGGCTTTTATCCAAAGCGGAGTTTTTCGGTTTTATATAAACACGGACGAACGGGACGCCACTTATTACTTTGCCGCGGAAACCGAGTTTATCTGCGATTATCCGAGTTTTCTACCGCAACGCCCGTCAGACAAAAACATACAGGCGCTCGAACCGGCAGAAATCCGCGTTATCAGTTTTGATAATTTACAAAGATTCTACCAGGAGATTAGTCTCGGCGAGCGCTTCGGCAGACTGATCGCGGAAGAAATTTTCGTTGATTCGATTCAGCAGCTGGCCTCTTTTTATCAGGACAAACCGGAGATTCGCTACCAGAATTTCGTGCGCCGGTTTCCTCAACTTGTTCAGCGTCTTCCCCAGTATTACATCGCCTCTTATGTCGGTATCGCGCCGCAGTCTTTGAGCCGCATCCGGCGGCGTTTTCGTTCCCCCCAATAGACCCAACAAAAAACCGATTTTATTAACCGAGGTGAATGAACGAGTCGGCCTTTTTTTATATCGTTGATGAAGTGATGGAGGACAACATGGAACTTAGAAAAAACACCGCTCTCTTTTGGTTTACGCTTGCCATTCCGATTGGCATTATTTTGATTGGCATCAATTTTATATTTAATCCGGTCGGGGCTTCGACCGGCTATGGAATTCCGATTCACGACCCGAATAGTTTTCCCTTCATGTGGATTAAGGGTATTCGAGACATTTTCTCCGGACTCGTCATACTGCCATTTTTGTTTAGTGGAAATCGAAGGGTGACTGCAATTCTATTCGCAATTGCTATTTTCATTCCGTTCTGTGACGGACTTGTAATCATCAACCATTCAGGCTTCGCACTGCCGCTTTTGATTCACTGGGGAACAGCACTTTACATGATAATCGTTGCCGCTTTCCTTCTTAGAAAAAGAAACTCCCATGGTTGACCAGGTCGCTACCGCTCCCGGTACTGACACGATCCAAGAATGATTCCCGACTTTGAGCAAAACAGTCCGACTTGCCAAAAGCGAAAGGGCGCAGCGAGACGTTAAAACGTCAAGCTGCGCCCCTGGTTGCTGCTTGATTGACCTGCGTAGTTACTCTGGTTGAAGAGCCTTGCGCAGCTGTCAATGCTAATTAGAAGCAGATCGAAACTACCATCAATTGATCCGTCCCGTCACTCCGGCAAATGCTCTTTCCGCGAATTGTGGCAGTTGCTGTGGGGTGACGATCTTGCCGTAATCGAGCTTAATGACATGATCGCCTAAATGGTAATAACGATCATCATGGCTGATAACGAGAACTGTCTTGTTCTTCGCCTTCAACTCCGACAGGATCTGTAAGTAAAAGATTTCTCTAAACACCGGATCCTGGTCGGCGGCCCACTCATCGAAAATGTAGAAGGGACGATCTTCGAGAAACGCAGTCAGTAGCGCCAGGCGTTTGCGTTGTCCCTGCGAGAGGTCGATTGTGGAAAGCTCGCCTTCTTTAATCTGAACCTTGTGGTCTAACTGGAGTTGCGCCAGATAGTCTCGCGCCCGGTCGTCAAGCTTCTCGGGATCGAGACCGAGCAGACTCTCGAACAGGAAGAAGTCGTAAAACACAGCCGAGAAGAATTGCCGGTAATCATCGCGATTCTGATCAGTGATCGGAGTTCCGTCGAGAGAGATCTCGCCTGTCTCGGGCATGTACAATCCGCTCAATAGCTTCGCCAGAGTGGTTTTTCCGCTGCCGTTGCCACCCACTAGAAAGACCAGTTCCCCGGGCTTGAACGTAAAGTCGACCGGCCCAAGCGTGAAAGTGCTGCCATCGCGTTCGTTGTAATAACTGTGCGTGACTCCTTTCAACTCCAAACGTTCCCAATACTGATCGGCCTTACGGTTCTCGTCTTCACTCTCCTTCACGTCAGTTGTGAGCGAGAGGCCAAGCTCCTCGATTCTTTGCAACGAAATATTTGCGCGGGCCATCCTGGGGATCAAACCTGTAAGATCCTCAAAGGGTATCAACATGTAAAAGATGGCCAGCACGTAACCGGTCAAAAGGTTGGAGTCGACAGTCTGGATCTGGGGTACCACGAAAAGAAGCAGTCCGATCAGCGTGAAGAAGATGATTTGATACCAACTGCTGGCGAACGCCATGATGCCCGTGCCGGTCACGTTATTACGACGCATCGATAGAGCGGTTGTACGCATTACCTCGTTGATGAAAGTATTTCGCCGCGTGCGGTGGAGCTTGAATTCTTTGGCGCCATCGTTCAGAGCACGATAGTGACGGAACATGACATCTGAGTCTTGCCGTGCCAGTACCATGTATCGCATTGCTTTGTTGACGGCGGTGCGAAAACTGAGAATTCCGAGCGCCATGGAAACCAGCACAAGCAGAAACGCCTTCCACGAGAGCCACGCCATGTAAGCCAAACTGCCAATGACGACCGCCAACTGCATGCATAGAACGGGAACGCTGGTGAGAGTGTTAGTAATGATAAAAAGATCGTCAGTCAGGCTCGACATGATGCGAGCCGAACCGATTTCTTCCAAACGGCGCAGCGGCGCGGACAGAATCTGACGGCTCATCTGGAGCCGCAGCTCGAAGACTCCCTTTTGCGAGAGCTGCGTTAACAGAATCTGCGAGGTGAAGCGAGCCAGCGGCAGCAGCAAACAGAGGCCAATATAAGCGAACAACAAAAACTCAGGCCGATTTTGTCCGCGGCCGAGGATGTTATGGACCAATGCCACCAGGCCGGTGTTGGAAAGTCCACTAATTAACCCAGCGACAATCGACAGGATCACTATCCCCCGGGAATACTTCATCATGAAAATGAGTATCTTCATTGTTTGCTCCTAGGATTTGTTCTTGCTGGGGTGCTAATTCGTGTTCCCAGTGCTTCGCAGATAGGGAAACGCATTCGTGGTGAGATTAAGGCGCAGCTTGTTGATTGCCTGGAATGTTAGTTTCATTCCCAGCCGCTCGAGGATGTTTCTCATCGGTTCGGAACTTTGAGGCGCCAGCGAATCGAGAATCCTCTGGCAAAAAGGTTCCGGGTGAGGAACGACCGGATGCGGGCTCTCATGATCCGCTAAATGATACTTACCGTCCGGATCGACTAAATAAAATCTCTTCTTCGTTTGAGCTTTCACGAAACTTCGATCCAAAAATTCCCTGCACAACTGGCGCTCGGATTTGACTTCCCTGCCCGCATCGTTACGCTGAAAGTAAAACCACAGCATCGGCGACATATCGAGCTTCAGATGGTTCGCCACTTGCCAGCGACGCAGATCGGGCAAAGCGTCATAGTAGTTTTGTAATTTCGGGTTACCGAAATCCATGTTCCAGGAAAACGACCGAAACGTTGTATCGAATTGATTGATGCAGGGAGCAACCACTTCCAAACCGCAACCGTCGGTTAAAGCCATCAGTGAAGAGATCGTAAAAGCGTGCTCCACCGGCTGTAACAGAGTATCGGCCAGCGCCGTCTCCGGCTTGTCTCTGAAGGTCGCCAGAAAATATTGCATGATGCTGCTTTCCATCTCCGTGGCGTTAATAAGCATCTTCACGATCTGCATTCGCGCATCGAGATGCGGCTCGTATTCGTCTTCGCTGTTGTCCTTGACGAACGCTTTCAAAGCTTCCTGGCAGGCAATGGCTTGAATCCGGTGATAGTGGTTATAGACCATTAACTCCAGAATACCCGCCGGCTTAAGAACTCTCCTCAGCGTGTTAAGACAAGCTTGAACATCTGCATTGTGATGAATAACGCCGGTGCAAATAACATAGTCAAACTCTTCTCGATAACTTACTTCATTAATACTCTCCTGCTTCAAGGTGAGATTTGAGATACCGAGTTGCGCGGCATGCGCAGCGCACGTTTCGAGCGATGCGACAGACAAATCTGACCCGACAACAGTCGCTCCAGGAAACCGAAGGGCGGTGAAAATTGCCTGGTTGGTTCCGCATCCGGCCACCCAGATTCTCGGCTTCCGCGGTATGGCTGAAAGCTGCCAACTGCCGAGACTCTGATTGAGCATGTCGATCTCAAAATCCGGATCGGTAAGGCAGTCAAACGACGAAGAAACCCACGGGTATTGAAACCTGCCGTAGAAGATCGCGTTGATTTTGTCGACCGAACCAATCTGGTCGGACGAATTGAGATGTTTAGTTTCGGCGGCAGTCATGATAGAGGTTCCGTGTCATCCGTGTTCTCTGCTCTCTCAAGGCAAGCATGGAGCGCGGCCGCCAGGCTCTGCACATACGGTTCTTTACACATCCGATCGTGGTGGCCTGCAACCCGATGAATTTGAACTGGTCCGCTACAAAACCCGCTCCAACCGTAAGCCGGATCATTGGCATCGACACCTGCCCGCTCCATCATTCGCATCGTTTCCGCGTCTTCTTGCTCGCACCTGAAGAGCGTCACCGACCCGTCGAATGAATAATCCGGAGAATACCTTCGTTGCGCTTGTTGCCGGGCTGTGTATCCGACCAGAAAACGACGAAGCTGGGTGATCTCAACGTCCTGAGGCGCCAGACCAGCGGCCTTCACCTCCTTCAGGAAATAGTTCAGACGCTCTTCCGGTTCAAGACGTTTCAGGACTTCCGGATCAAGCTCGAGAAACTCCCCTATCTCCCGCGCGCTAACCCACGCGAGTCCGACTAACTGATATACCTCGTCATCTTGTGGAAGCTTGTTCATGAAGAGCGGCGAGTGGGTGTCCATCACGGCGAGCAGCGCTACCTGCTGACCTTGTTTTTGTAACTGGCAGGCCATCTCAAATGCGACCGAACCGCCAAAAGAGAACCCCCCGAGCTGATATGGACCAACGGGCTGACACATACGCACAGCTTCAACATACTGTGCCGCAATCTGCTCGATAGTGAGGACCTGATCTTCGACCTCGTACAGCGGTGCGGCTTCTATTCCGTAGAAGGGCTGATCCTGTCCGAGATATCGTGCTAAGTTATAGAAGGAGAGAACCCTTCCACCGACTGCATGCACACAGAAAAAGGGCAACTTAGAGCCAAGCGGCTGTATCGGGACAAGCGGAGACCACGGCTGAGGTCCACCGTCCTCACTCACCACCTGGGCCAGGTGCTCGATTGTCGCTCCTTTGAATAAGGTGTTGAGCGGTACGTCTTTGCCAAGTTGTTTTTCGATCCGTGCAATCATGCGCACGGCGAGGATAGAACTGCCGCCAAGATCAAAAAAGTTATCCGTAATCCCGATCGGTGCTATGCCGAGTAGTTCCTCCCAAACTTTTGCGATGACGATCTCGAGCGTATTGCGAGGAGCGGTGAGAGTTCGGGTGCTATCGGACCTGGGTACACCGAGGGCCGGCAACGCTCGTCGATCTACCTTTCCGTTCGCCGTCAGCGGCAGCTTCTCCAACTCCATGAAAACAGGCGGGACCATGTAGTCAGGCAGTTGCTCCCGCAGTTGCGCTCGCAATCGCTCGGCTTGCAACGCCACTTCTGCTTCCGCCACCACGTAACCGATCAGCCGCTTCTCTCCCGCACTCTCCTCCACAACCACGACTGCATCCTTCACGCCTTCACTCGCTCGCAACGCATTCTCGATCTCGCCCAACTCGATCCTGTAACCACGGATTTTCACTTGCTCGTCCACACGACCAAGAAAATCGATATTGCCGTCGGCCATGTATCGCGCCAGATCGCCGGTGCGATATAACCTCGCTCCATCCGCGGCAAACGGATGCGGTACAAACTTCTCCGCCGTCAACTCTGGTCGTCGCAAGTATCCGCGCGCTAACCCGAAACCGCCGATGTAGATTTCTCCCACTACCCCAACCGGCACCGGCTCCAGACTTCGGTCCAGCACGTAGAGTTGCGTGTTCGCTATCGGCCGCCCGATCGGTATTGCTCCTGTCCTCCTCGTCTCCGCCTGCACCTCGTAGACGCAACAACCCACTACCGTCTCAGTCGGCCCATATTCGTTAATTAGCCGCGTCTGCGACGCCTGCTCCCGCCACACTTCTACCTGCTCGCTGGCTAACCCCTCTCCGCCCAGCACCACTACCTCGGCACTGTCCCGCAACTCCTCAGCTTCCAGTTGCTGATTCAGCAGCACCAGATGTGAAGGCGTCACCTTTACCAAACCAAATGGTCCCTGTTCCTGCAGCGTCTTTACCAATCCTTCCAACCCATGCTCCTCAGCCACCAGCACTACGCTCTCTCCCGCCACTAATGGCGCCCACAAACTGGTGATGCTCAGGTCAAAACTGATCGACGAATGCAGCGCTGCTCCAGACCTTTGCTTCCTTTCACCACTCAGTCCATACGCCTGGGTAGCCCAATGCAGATAGTTGACCAACCCGCGCTGAGTGACCATCACGCCTTTGGGCTGTCCGGTGGAACCTGAGGTGTAGATCACATACGCCAGATGGTCCCCGTCCACTTCTCTCCGGAGCCGCTCCCGACTCTCGCCCGTCACCTGCTCAACCAGTCTCTCCACGTACAACACCCCCGGGCTCTCCTCAAACAACTCTGCTAACTTTGCTTCAGTCAGCAACAGTTTCGCTTCGCTGTCCGCCAGCATGTAGCGCAACCGCTCTGCCGGATAACTCGCATCCAGCGGCAGATAAGCACCACCAGCCTTGAGTATTCCCAACAGCGTCACCACCAGATCGATCCCTCGCTCGAGACATACCGCCACTATCGTGTCTGGTCCAACTCCTTCACGCTTCAGGTAATGCCCCAGCTGGTTCGCCCGCTCATCCAACTCCCGATAACTCACCGGCTGCTGCTCGTAGACCAGCGCCACCGCCTCCGGCCGCTCGTCAACCTGCCGCTCGAACAACTGATGAATGCAGTGACCATTGTCGTAGCCGGCTGCGGTGTCGTTCCAATCCACCAAGATCTGCTCGCGCTCCGACTGCTGTAACAACGGTATGTCGATCAGATGCCGTCCTGGATCAATGACGACACTCTCCAGCAATGTTCGGAAGTGTGAAAGCATGCGTTCGATCGTGTCTCTTTCGAACAGGTCAGTGCTGTACTCGAGAGAAATCGAGAGCCGTTCTCCCAAGTCCAGTACACCCAGCAGCAAGTCGTACTTTGCCACTTCCCGCACGGCGCCGTAACCCGACATTTTCAGTCCGGGAATCTCGAGTACGGTTTGCCCGGCATTGAGGAAGGCAAACATGACTTGAAAGAGCGGCGAATAACTCATGTTGCGTTCGGGGTGCAGGGCCTCGACCAGTTTTTCAAAAGACACATCCTGATGCGTATGCGCTTCGAGACTCACCTCGTGCACCTGGCGCAACAATTCACGAAACGTCGCATCGGCAGAGACCCGCGTCCGCAATACCAAAACGTTGGCGAAGAAACCGATCAGCCCTTCTGTCTCAACTCGATCGCGTCCTGCGATCGGCGTTCCGACACAAATGTCGTCCTGCCATGTGTAACGGAAGAGAAGAGTCTTGAAGGCTGTCAGCAGGAAGTTAAACAGCGTCGTCTCTTCCTGACGACTCGCCGATCTGAGAGATTCGGTCAGTGCCGGCGTGAGCATTGATGAACGTATGGTTCCGCGATAACTCTGCTCCGGCGGACGGGGGTGATCCGCAGGCAATTCCAATAACGGCGGGATGCCCGCAAGTTGCTTCTGCCAATACGCAAGTTGGTGTTCGAGTATCTCGCCCTGTAAATACTGACGTTGCCATCGTGCAAAATCCGCGTATTGCAAAGGAAGGTCAGGTAACGGCGACGCTTCGCCGGCGGACATAGCCTGATAAAGCACTATGATCTCGCGTATCAGAACGTCCAGGCTCCAGCCATCGGCGATGATGTGATGCAGGGAAAGCATCACGATAAATTCCTCTTCGTCAAGCCGCAGCAGTTGGACACGAAGCAGTGGGCCAGTCGCAAGATTAAACGGCTTGCGCACTTCGACGTTGACTCTTCGCTGCGCCTCTATCTCTCGCTCGTCGACACCCCAACTGCTCAAGTCGATCATCGGTATCGAAATCGGCTGCGCGAGATTAACCATTTGGACTGGTTGGCCGTCGACAGTTGGGAAAGTAGTGGTCAAACTCTTATGGCGGCTACGGATCTCGTTGATCGTCAGCTCCAGCGCCGGTAGGTTTAGCGGGCCTGTGATTCGCACCGCAGTCGTAAGGTTGTAGAGCGAACTATCGCGAACCAGTTGATCGATAAACCACAAGCGTTCCTGCGCGAAAGACAATGGATAAGTTTTCGACTGCTGGGACTTCTTGCGAAGTAAGGACGTAAGCAAAGCACGCTTTTCCTCGGGTGAGGCTCCAGTAGCTAATTTGACGCCGCTATCCATTTTTGATCTCCTCTTCGCGAAGAAGGTCATTCAACAGTGAATCCACCTGCTGGTCGGAGAGTTGGTCGATATCCTCGAGCAACCTCTCCTCATCCTGCGCAACGAAACTGTCAATACTGGTTTCCTCCTGCGTCCCGCCGATCAATTGAATGTCTTTAATAACCGCTGCGAGTTGCGCGACCGTGGGAGCTTCGAAGATGTGACGCATCGTCAGTTGCACCTGAAACGTGCTGCGCACGCGCGCGATGATTTGCAGAGCAACCAGCGAATGTCCTCCAAGATCGAAGAACTTGTTTTCGACTCCCACCCGCTCCAGTCGCAGCACTTCGGCCCAAATCTCCGCCAACGCGTTCTCTGTTTCGTCTCGTGGCGCGACATACGACACTTCCAACAACCGGCTCGTCAAACCAGCCTCACCCGGATCGCGTCGCTCATGCTGTTTCGTCTGACTGCCGTCGCCGATCAGAAGCTCGATTTCGCCGTTCACTAACTGCTGTTTTTCGGCATCGGTCAGCAATGGCAAATCACGGACCCCCTGCTGAGGATCCGAAACAATGCCTCTCATCAAAGTCAGACAACACTGCATCCAGCGATCTATCGTTCGAGAGTCAAAGAGATCTGTGTTGTACCGGCATTCGAATTGGAGTTCGTTGTCAATCTCGTTGAAGATCAGGGATAAATCGAACCTGACGGAGCTACCCGCGTTTTCGACCACCTGTACGTGAAGGTCTTCCATCAGCATACCGGAACCGGATTTGTCGAAAGTGAAGGTTACTGAGAAAAGTGGCGAGCGGCTCGGATCCCAAATGATGTTCAACTTCTCAATCAAACGGCCGGGTGAATAGTTCTGATGTTCGAAGCCATTGAGCAGGCTTCTCCTGACGGTTCGCAGGTATTCGACGAACGTCGGATTCGCGGCCCACCGGCTGCGGACCGGCAGCATGTTGATGCAATAACCGACTGCCTCTTTCACTCCGGCCGCGACCTGCCCTGCCGCGGGACAGCCGACTACGATGTCGTCCTGACCTGAGAGACGGTGGAGCAGAATGTTGGAGACCGCGAAGAGCGTCATCAGGAACGTCGCGTTGTTTTGAGTGCTCACCCTTTTCAACTCGTGATAAAGCTCGGGATCGACGGTCAGGGTCCTGGGCGCGCCGTTATATGTCTGCACGAGCGGTCTGGGCCTGTTGCTCGGCAGTTCGAGGATCGGCACGGCGTCGGCAAACTGGTCCAGCCAGTACGCCTCTGCCTCTGACGTCTCTACCTCGCTCCGCTCGCTCGTTTGTCGCTGCACGTACTCGCTGAAAGGCTTCGGTGCGGGCAATTCGCACGCGATGCCAAGATGCTCAGCAGCGTAAAGCGCACGAAGGTCTCGCAGTAGTATCGAGCCGGATTCGCCGTCGGCTACCAGGTGATGATGCGTGAGGATCAACAGGTGATATTGCTCCTCCGTCTTCGCGATCCGGCCGCGAATCAATGGACCTTTCACCAAATCGAAAGTTTGCCGCACCTCGCTTGCCATCCACTCGGTTATTGCCGCCTCGCGCTGCGTTTGATCCAACGATGAGAAGTCTGTGTAGGGCAATTCCAACGCGACGTGCGGCGAGACCCATTGGCAATCTCCCTCGGGACTGAATGTCACCCGCAGCGATTCATGTCGATCAACCATCTGCTGAAGAGCACGCTTGAGCGCAGGCAGATCCAGTTGCCCGCGCATGTATAGAGTGATTGATTCGTTGTAAGCGGACGACGCCGACTCCCCCATCTGCGAAGTGATCCAGAGTTGTCTCTGCGCATCGGTAATGGGTATTGAATAGGAGCGGTGACCGTTAACTGATGATGATTCCTTTCCACTGAATTGCGGTTCGGTATTCGTAGTTGGCGCCGACGTGCTCGAGACTTGTTTGATCGGTTGATACAGAACGTAGGGCGCAGGGTCGAGGTTGGGTTTCTTTTCGGGAGTTGGAACTGCAACAGCGGCAACGGGTGCTGTATTCATAACTGGCGCGGGCACTGGCGAGTGGTGCTGCTCGCGCAGCATTTCCAGTTGTCGAGACATGAGAAGAAGCTGCTGCGACATGATCTTTTCCAAAGAACTTGCGCCAACCGACTGCTGTTCGTGTCCATTCGAAACGATTTCAATCTGTGTTTGAACTTTAGACATAACTCTGCCTCAATGAGTATGAGTTTCCGTTCTAATTCGTGTGACTGTAACTGAAGGCGGGGGACGCAGATTCAATCCAATATCTGTCGATCTAACTCAACCACCATAAGATTGGGCCATGCCAACCAGAATCACCCGTGGACCTTTATAGGGCGCGCGACTGTGGGCCACCAGCATGTTGTCGAGCAGCAGGAGGTCACCTTCCTGCCAGGGAAATGCGACAGTCTCACAGCGGTAAGCTTCACGAAGTTCTTCGAGAGTCTCTGGTTCGATGGATGAACCGTCGCCGTAACAAGTGGTCGACGGCAGGTCTTCCTCTTTGAACTGTCGCGTTAGGACCGCACTGATCGTCGGATCCAAAGTAGAGACATGAAAAAAGGTGGCGTGATTGAACCAAACCGGTTCTCCTGTTTCCGGATGGTATCTGACGGCGGGACGCACGGCGCGGGTGCGCAACCGATCGTTGCCTTTCCACTCGGTCTGAATACCGTTGATACGACAGTGTTCCTCTACCACAGCCTTATCCGTAGTTTGAAACACGGTCTGCCAGGGAAGACCGAGACCGTCGCCAAAATTGCGAATCAACATCCACTTCCGGTCGATGAAGCGTTGGCGTAGCTCGGCGCTCAGTCGTTGATAAATCTTCCGGCAGTCGGCGATGGGAGTTTCACCACCGCTTTGAGGCGCTGTTTGACAGAAGAACAAAATCCTCATGGGCCAGGTTTGTTGGTAGGAATTCTCGTTGTGGAGAAAGATGCTCTCACTGGCAGGATAGTCCGTGGACGTATAGACATTGCCGCGGACCTGCCTGCGAGGCGATGAGCGCTCGTGGTATTCCAGTAATTCACCGCAAACCACCTTACTGAACTGTTCAAACTCTGTCGCTGTTTTCATTCCGAAATTTCTGAACAGCAGCCCCCCGTGCGTCAGGAGATTGGCTTCGATGTACGGCTTATGAGTGGCAGCCCACGTAATCGGATTGATGCCTTTGACCTGAGGTTGAATCACCAGAGGCAGGGACCCGTCGGGCTTTAAGTACTCACTCTTGAAGAGGGTGGCCGTCATGAGACTTACTCGGACGTGCTAGATCGAAAGCAGGTACGGATGGAGCTGAAGATGTCTTAGGAAGCAGGCAAAGCTACCGCATATCGCGTCGCGATTTGATTACTAAAGAGAATGTTGGGAGCCGCAATCCAGCGGGTAGCTAAGCGCCATTAGATCGTGATTCCAATTTACGCTAAATAGGCCCGACTCGCAAGAACAATGTGGTTGTAAAAATGGCTATGTTATTGGTGAAAGCGGCTGCGATTGCAGTAGCTTTGTCGTCTCTGAGTGAAGTCTCGCCGGTATTCACGGGCGACAGCCCGTAGGGGCAGTAACATACTTAGCTGACCGGGTCTTTGCTCCGGAGGAGCAGCATGTTTATAGCCCGGCCACCCACACAAATGGTTCACTCCGTTAGGAGCGAAATGTAGCTGGTATCTACATTGCGCTCCGATGGAGCGCGCGTTGTTTAGGTAGTGACGAGCTATAAACATGCTGCTCCTCCGGAGCAACGACCCGGTAGCTGAGTATGTTACTGCGCAATAAGCTTTCAAGAGACGCACCAGGAAAGGACAGCCAGAGCGCTGTTCAATTTATTCTCGGCTTGTCTAAAGGCGACGCTCTGCGGACCGTCGAGCACTTCGTCAGTCACCTCAGCGCCGCGCACCGCCGGCAGGTCATGGAGGAAGATTGTTCCCGAGGGTCTGGAAACTCTTCCCATCAACTCTCCTGTCACACGATAAGGCCAGAATTTCTGCTGCCAGTCAGGCTCAGCTTTCGGCACACCCATTGTTTGCCAACGCGTGGTGTAAACCACGTCCACATTACGCGGCAGACTGTTGATATCGTGATGCTGCTCGACGATCGAATGCGACTGCTTTGCAAAACCTCTGGCCTTTTCGAAAACGTCTTCCGGCAACCCATATCCTTCAGGAGTGAGCAGCGTGAGACTCATCCCCGGCATCATCCCAACCACCAGTGCCAGTGCTGCCGCAGAGTTGTTTCCCTCTCCCAAATACAGGATATGGACATCGTCGAGACGGCCAAGTTTTTCACGAATCGTTACCAGGTCGGCAAGCACCTGTGTCGGATGCTCGTTGCTGCTCATGGCATTGACTACCGCCATCCGATCCTGCGACGCCAACGTCTTCATCTCTTCAATCGAACCGTTGGTGCGAATAACCAGAACATCAAGATAGCCAGAAAGCACACGCGCTGTATCCGCAATCGTTTCGCCGGTAGTAGTCTGAAGGTCATTCGGCCCGTAGGTGATTATGTCCGCACCGAGTTTCATCGCAGCGACTGTGAATGAGGTGCGGGTTCGTGTGGAAGCGCCGCGAAAATATATTCCGACAACTTTATCCTCGAGACAGTGTTTACAGTCTCTGCGCCCCGAAGCAAAGGCCAAAGCATCGTTTACCAGCTTTGAAACCTTCTCCGGACCGATATCCGCAAGTGAGAGAATATGACGCGCTTTCATTTTATTCCCTTTCAAGAGCGAATGAGATTTGATTGTGGTTGTGAGGAATGGGGAGTTGATCTAGCGCTGCTTTGCCTCAAAAGTGGGGAACCATTCTTGGATCGGGTCAGTACAGGGAGCGGTAGCGACCTGGTCAGTGATCAGCATGCGATATTTCCTAAGGATTTTGACTCGCATGGTTTTACCAGGTCGCTACCGCTCCCTGTACTGACCCGATCCAAGTGCAATTCCTACTTTGGGGCAAAGTAATCTAGCGCCGGAAACTGATTCCGCCGCAGTCTGCTCGAACCGTTAGCAGATTGCCACCGGCCCCGGCGCGCCAACGTCGTATCTGCGTTTGCGCACTGGCGGGTCCTTCAGCAACCACTACACCATTGCCGTTATGGACAGATTTAGAATTCGTTTCGATTGTCGCATTGAAATCCGAGGGGAATTTGAGCGAAATCGATCCTTTTTCAGTGGCAGCATTGAGTTGTGCGAAACGTCCGCTCAATTTGATCACGCCATCGCCGGTGTGAACCTCCGCTGCGCCGGTAAAGTTGTCGACAATGATGCTTCCGTCGTCGGTTTTGACTTTGAGTGAGCCCTGCCCGCCACTCACCTGAATCGGCCCATCCTTAGTGAACAAATCCGCTTCGCCGGTGAGCGATTCGACCGTGATGGAACCATCTGAGGTCCTGGCCACCAGACTAACCTCGCGTGGCAGATAAATTTCCAGATCTACCGAGGCACTAAAGCTCAGGACGCGATTTCCGTAGAAGTTAACTTCACGCTTAAAGGCATCATCGAAGGCTGCCACAATGCTGACTCCAGAACCGCTTTGCTCAGCACGCACAGACACCCCGCGCATTTCCGCGTCATCCTGTGCCCGTTTCAAGGCAGTAAACTTCACTTCCTGTTTATCCCACGTGTGGACGGTAATGACGCCGTCGAAAGTTTCAACGTTGACCTGCGGCTTGTGGGCCACCGTAAAATTTTTCGTCTCCTGTTCCGTTTGACGTTTATCTTCGGTTTTAGGAGCAGCCTTATGCGTGGTACCCAGGCCCAAACCTCCTAGTCCAACTAACAGCAGTTTGAGCAGATGCGTAGATTTTCGAGATTTGTTTGGCATTGTTCTTCCTCAACTTAATCCAGTTGGTTTGATCCGTTCCTCGTGAGGCGGACTTATATGCGGAGCAGTTTCATACCGTAGAGCTTTTTAGCAATCACCTCCGTAAGCTGACGGTGGGCAGTATTCACAAAGAAATGATCGCCGGGAAACATGTGCAGTGAGAATGGGCCGCCGGTTTGCTCGCGCCACGGATCGAGAACATCCTTAACTTCTTCGTCGTCCAAGCCGCCGAAGGCGGTGATGGGACAAGTTAGCGGTGGCCCAGGCACATAGCTGTACGTCTCGATCAGCTCGAAGTCTGCTCGTAACAAAGGAAGCATCAAATTCATCAACTCCGGATGAAAGAGCACTTCGCTCGGGGTGCCGTTCAGGCGGCGGAGTTCCTCGACAAATTCTGCTTCAGGTAAGTTGAAAGTATACGGGTCAGTCCTCGGAAACTGCGGCGCGCGACGACCGGACACAAAGAGATGTGAGATTTCGAATCCGTTTTCTTGCTGTAGATAACGCGCCAATTCAAAGCTGATAATGGCGCCCATGCTGTGACCGAAGAAAGCACACGGTTTGTCAAGATAAGGTGTGAGACCTTGCGCAAGCGCCAATACAAGCGCGGTATGATCTCGAAAGGGAGTCTCGCGCAAACGACTGCCACGTCCGGTCAGTTGAACGGGACAGACCTCGATGTCCGGCGGTAGACTGTCCTGCCATTTACGATAAGTCAGCGCCGACCCGCCCGCGTAAGGAAAGCAAAACAATCTCAACTGCGACTGCGGCCTCGGCTTATGATTCGGCAACCAGGGCGAGTTGAAACTTACAGTACTAACCATAGTTGGACCATTCCGCAAAACCTATTCGGATCTGAAAGCGATCGTTGGATCGACTTTCGTCGCCTTGCGCGCCGGTACGTAACTCGCGACCAGCACCACGAGGGCCAGCAGCAAAGCCGCTCCGGCAAAGGTCGTCACGTCGCTCTTACTCACACCGAAGAGCAGGCTCGACAGAAACTGCGTCGCGCCAAACGCTCCCAGTGCCCCGACCACAATGCCGATGAGCGCCAGCAACATTCCCTGTTTCACAAACAATTTCAAGACATCTCGCGGTCTTGCCCCAAGGGCCATGCGGATGCCAATTTCCTGGGTCCGTTGCGTTACCGAGTATGCGATCAGACTATAGATTCCTATCGACGACAGAATCAACGCCACGGCAGCGAAGATACCGAGCAAAGACATTGAGAAGCGGTTGAGATAAGCCGAGTCGGCGACAACCTCTTCCATGGCCTTAACGTTGTAGACGGGCTGGTCCTTATCAATGCTGTAAATCTGTTCCCGCGCCGCCGGAGCTATGCTGGTTGGATCCGAGAGTGTCCGAACCACAATCGTCATCTCACGCGAGGCGTTCTGATAAAACGGCACATACATCTCCGGACGTGGATTTTCTGTCAGCGCTGAATGCCTGACATCTTCGACAATTCCCACCACCTGCATCCACGGGAGCGGAGGATTTGGTGCCGGATTCTGCCTCCTGACAAGCTTGCTGAGTGGGTCTGCGCCTGAGAAGTAACGCTTTGCCAGAGCGTTATTAATAATCACCACCGGAGGGCCATTTTCTGTGTCCTGCTCGGTAAAATATCTTCCCTTCACCAGCGAAATGCCCATCGCCTTGAAGTAATCAGGACTAACCATACGATAGTTGGCCGCAGGCGTGGACTGTCCGGGTGCAGGAGTTGGACTTCCTTCAATCTCGAGTCCCCTTACCTTGTTGCTTCCACCAAGCGGGAGATTACTGGTAGCACCTGCATACTCAACTCCCGGGAGATTTCTGACCTGGTCGATTGTCCGTTTGTAAAAAGTGTTTACTTGAGCATCTTCCGGATACCGGGCTTGCAGCAGAGACGTCTGCATTGTCAGAACGTTCTTCGGCTCAAACCCAAGTTTGACATTCAACATGCGCAGGAAGCTTGTAACCATTAATGCTGCACAGACAAGCAACACCAGCGCGAGCGACACTTCCGAAATAACCAGGACGCTGCGTAGACGCGCGCTGTGCACCCCGGCGCTGCCTCGCCCTCCTTCCTTGAGCGTTTCATTTAAGACCGGGTTCGAGATTTGCAGTGCAGGCGCGAGGCCAAAAATGATGCCCGTCAACATTGAGATGAGAAATGTAAAACCGAGCACGCGGCCGTCAAGACTGATGCCGTTCAACTGCGACAGAAAGCCGGCCCCGGTTGGTGGAATACTGGCGTTGAGAAAACGCAGGCCCCAGAACGCCAGCACTAATCCGACGATACCACCGAGCAATCCAAGGAGGATGCTTTCGGTCAGCAACTGCCGGATGATGCGGAAACGACCGGCTCCGAGGGCCAAACGAATAGCAATCTCTTTTTGACGTGCGGCGGCACGTGCCAGCAACAGATTGGCGACGTTAGCGCACGCAATCATGAGCACAAAAATCACTGCAGCCAACAGTACAAGAAGTGCCGGGCGCATTGGCCCAATGAGATGTTCGTGCAACCGGATGAGTCGTATGGTGAGTCCCGTATTTGTCTGCGGATATTGTTGCTCGAGACGCTGTGCGACCGTTGTCATGTCCGATTGTGCTTGTTCCAGAGAGACGTTTGGCTTAAGGCGACCAGCGACGATCAGATTGCCTGGAGCGCGCCGCGTCGCCTCCTGAGGGGTAAAAGCCAGCGGCGACCAGATCTCGGTGGGACGGTAAAACTGGAAACCTGCCGGCATGATCCCGATGACGGTGTAGTTTCTCGCATTGAGCGAAATAGTCTGGCCGATAACATTCGGGTTAGAGGCGAAGGAACGCTCCCATAATCCATGACTGAGCACGGCAACATTATCTTTCCCCGGCTGCTCCTCCTCAGCGAGAAACGTACGACCCAGCTCAGGCTTGACGCCAAGCATCGGGAAAAGACTGGCCGAGGTTTGAAAACCTTGAAGACGTTCAGGCTCGTTCCCGTTCGTCAGGTTGGCGCTCCAGAAGTTGATGGCTGAGATGTTTTCAAAACTCTGACTCTGAGCTTTCCAGTCAAGAAAGTTCGCCGGCGAGGCTTCCCTCAAAGCATAAGAAAGAAGAATGATCCGGTCGGGATTCTCATACGGTAGAGGGCGCAGCACAAGGGCATTGATCAGACTGAAAATAGCCGTGTTGGCGCCGATTCCGAGTGCCAGCGCAAATACCGCTGCCAACGTTATTGCCGGATTTTTCCAGAGCCTGCGAATACCGTAACCAACATCCTGTCTTAATTTCTCCATCACACGCCTCAACTTTCTTTGCGAATACTTCTCGGCAGTACCTCAACCTTATGGCTGAGTTGAAGCTGCCTCAGGCCGCTTCTATCTCAAGTTTGTTGGAGTTCAGGCCCAGACGACTAAAAAGTTTTGCCGGTACGAGTCTCTATTCTTATCGTTAATGGGCTCGCCGTCAAAATATAACGTCCGGCCATCTGCTCTATCGAGGCTTTCTCAGTTTCCTCGTGCAAGGGCGCCGCCTGGAATCTTTTCATACCTTGCGCGCAGCACGTTTAGGTGTTGCAGGCTGTCGAGCACGGAAGGTGTGTCGATTCCGAAATCAATCAAGCAGCCGATTTCATTCACTCCGCTCTCTATTAATCGGTCGACGATTGGGGCGCACTGTTCCGGCGTACCGATGAGAGCGCCCGCCTTCAGATGACGCTCAAAACCGGATTCAAGGATGTGGTTCAAGTCTTCAGGAGACAATTGATCCACATTCATCTGCACTTTTCCTTTGATGGTGAGACCGAGCGCTGATTTCAAGTAGCGAAGGAAAGGATCATGCGCTTTTTGACGAGCTTGCTGCGCGTTATCCAGCACGAACGTATGCAGCAGGACAGTTACGTGTCCGGCTTGCGGGTCGTGTCCATTCTTTGTTCTCGCGGTGCGGTAGAGAGCGATTTTTTCCGCCAATTCCTCGATCGACAGATCGGAGAGGTTTGTCAGAAAATTAGCACCGATTTCGCCGGCCTTAATAAAAGTCCTGTTAGTCGCGCCTGTGACCCACGTAGGCAACACCGCCTGCATCGGCATCGGCGAGAGTTTCACGTTGATCTCTTTCCCAGTGCCACTGCGAGCCTGGACCATTTCGCCGCGCCAGAGTTTTTGGACCGTCTCGATTCCCTCGTACATCACTTCGCGACGGCGCTCATAGGAATCGGGAGCGAACGCAAAATCGTTCGGATTCCAGCCAGAAGCGAAAGAAATACCAATCCTGCCCTGTGAAAGGTTGTCAACTACCGACCATTCCTCTGCAACGCGTATCGGATTGTGCAGTGGCAGCACTACACTGCCGGCACGAATGCTGATGTGCTCGGTTTCCCTCGCAATAGCCGCTGCGACCACCGACGGGTTAGGCGAGAATCCGCCAAAGGAATGAAAGTGACGTTCGGGAACCCAAATGGCCGAGTACCCATGGCGGTCGCCAAATCTTGCACCCTGGATTAACAGATCGTACTTGTCCGAACTGAACTCCGACTCATAATTACCGAAATAATAGAGACTGAATTGCATCGAGCTTGGTTGTGTTTTCAGATTGGAAGATTCGCGATCAGTTGGGGCCAATTTGTCCGTTTGCCTGATGATCTCCACGGGCGTGTTGCCACGCCCGTTATTGCTCGGCGCAGGAGCGCTTGTCCGCTGCGTAATCGGCGCAGGCGTTGTTAGGTCCGGAAAAAGTTCGCCTTCGCGCATTTGTTCGACGCTTTTCTTGATCGCCTCGATGATGAATTCCAAATCTTCATCGGTGTGTGCTGCGGAGAGAAAGCAGTTGCGACCTTCCCAGAGAAACACACCGTTATCCAGCAAGTGATAGAAGAACAGGTCCATGTGTTTGAAATCGTGCGGGTACAGGAAGCGGAAGATCGATCCGAACTGTCCGACATAGATCGGTAACTGACACTGTTGGAAATAGTCGTTGAGAGCGTTAACGAGCCGCGTTGTCTTCTGATTCAACTGGGGGAGAAGATCAGGATTGTCTTTGAGATGATTGAGTATGGCCCACGCTGTGGCCATTGTCAGCGGATGCTTGAAGTAAGCTCCGGCGAATAGCGTCTTCTCGGTTGTAGGATAGGAAGCATCGCCATAATTCCACATACCGCCATCGAAGGCATCCATAAAGGCGGCCTTGCCGGCCACAATGCCAAGCGGTAAACCGGCGCCGAGAACTTTGCCGTAGATGAGGAGGTCGGCCTTGATTCCGAAAAATGCTTGCGCACCACCGTTCGCGATACGGAAGCCCGTTATCATCTCGTCAAAAATCAATGCCGTCCCTGCCTGCTCGGTCAATCGTCGTAACTCATGGAGAAACTCTCGCGGCTGGATGTCGGGGCGACGGCTTTGCACCGGCTCGACCAGCACGGCCGCCAGTTCATGCGCATGCTCTTTGAGCGTGTCAAGAGACTTCGGATCGTTCCAATTGAGAACCATAACGTCCTCGACTGCCTGTGGCTGCACGCCGGGTGCATTCGGTACCGTCCGCTGTTTGCCGCCGATAGTCAGCGGGCGCGCCTGGGTGCCATCAGACCACCCGTGATAAGCACCTGCGAATAAAGCAATCTTGTTGCGCCGCGTGATCGTGCGCGCCACACGCAACGCACCCATCACGGCCTCGGTTCCCGAGTTGCAAATGTTGACTCGCTCAACGCCTGTCAACTCGGAAATCAATTGACATACTTTGCCCGCCAGATAAATTTGCGGGCCAAGTTCGATACCCTGTTTAAGTTGCTTCTCCATCGCTTCGATGACGAGGCCCGGCGAATGTCCCAGCAGGTGCAAACCAAAGCCCATGGTTAAATCAACGTACTCGTTGCCGTCCACGTCCCAGAGGTGCGAACCGCGTGAGCCGGCGCCGACAATCGGATAAATCATCTCCTTCCAGCGTAGCTTGAAGCCGACGGAAGCACGGCTATCTGCCAGATACGGACGATAAGTCTGCGTGACGCGTTTCGATTCTTTAGTGCGCTCCGTATGCCTCGCGATCAAAGCATCGAGATGTTGCTGCTGGCGCGGAGTCAATCCACCCTTGCTGCCGGGATTGATCGGCTGGTATGGGTTGAACAACTCCGGAGTAATCCCTTTGACTGCGGTAACCGAAATGCCTTCAGGCTCACGTTTCACTTCGGTTGGTGCAGCGACTGCTGTTGTCGCACTCATGACGGGCTTTGAGGCCTGGGGTATCTCGGGTGTCACCGCGGTCGCACGACTGCCGCGCAACATCTCCAACTGCTCCCCCATCACCTGTAGCTGTTGCGCTATGATTTGGTCTAATCCAGTTGCAGAAATGGACCATTCAGGTTCCTGATCGTGGTTTCCGTTCTCCGGCATAGACATCGCCGGCGTAACAGGTGTTTTTACCGTGCTTGCCGGCGTGTCCAGCTGGGGAGACGCTGGTGTCTGAGGCTTTTCTGCCACGGTTGCGGGGTCAGGCGCGTTCGGGATTGTTTCGGTGGCGAGCGCTTCCTGTCGCGGCAATCGTTCGTCAATATAATCGGCGACCAAATCAAGGGAAGTGAGTTCTTCCATCAGTTGCACCGCTGAAAGCTTAACCCCGAGCGTGTCTTGCATCACCTGAACCCCCTGGATAAGCATCAACGAGTCAACGCCCGTCTCAATGAAATTGGCATTAACGT
>DATEIS010000346.1:0-9234 GCA_035278765.1 Pyrinomonadaceae bacterium
AGAACAACGGGCCTGAAGTGTCTCCATACTTTGCTTCCGTGCGCAGTGTAGTGCAAACACACAACAATCAAACCGTTATCTCTCGTGTCCAGACTTTAGATCAGGTGATCGCGAATTCACTCGCAAACCGCCGCTTTTCAATGATCGTGCTGGTTAGTTTTGCGGCGCTTGCTTTACTGCTCGCAGCGCTTGGAATCTATGGTGTCATTTCATATCTCGTTGGCCAGCGGACACATGAGCTCGGCATCCGACTCGCACTCGGCGCCGGACGCAATGACATCCTGCGTCTTATTCTGACGCACGGAATGAAGATGGCCATCTCGGGAGTAGTTGTTGGGTTGATCGCGGCGTTTGCTTTGACTCGGCTAATGTCCACGATGCTGTTCGGGGTACGACCGACAGATCCGGCCACATTTGCGATCATTGCCTTTGTTTTGTTGGTAGTGGCTTTGTTGGCCTGCTATCTGCCGGCACGTCGCGCAACGAAAGTGGATCCGCTAACCGCGTTGAGAACTGATTAGACAGCAATCAAAGTCAGTAGTGGCATTAGGTTTGCCCATCAAATGCTCTGATAGAAAATTGTTCCGTTTCATTGCATGAGGAGGTTTAACCATGCGCAAAGTTTTGTTAGCAGTATTTTGTACAATCTGTTTGATTGCAACGGCTGCTGTTGCTGCCGCTCAGGAAAATCAAACACCCGAGAAAAAAGACAAAAACGCGGCGGAAAAGACCGCTGATAAAGCGAAAGAAGTGGGTCGCGACGTCGGCGATAAAGCGGGCGACGTAAAGGACAAGAGCGTAAAGGGCGTCAAGAAGACTGGCGAGAAGACAAAAGAAGTCGCGGGAGACGCCGCCGACAAAGCGGGAGATATAAAGGACAAGACCGTTGACACCACTAAGAAGGGCGTGGACGAAGTTGGTGACAAAGCCGAAGACGCCAAAGACAAGGCAGCTACGGGCGTGAAGGTAGCCACCAAGGGAGCGAAAACGGTAGGTAGTGAGGCTGCGGACAAGGCGGGGGACGTCAAGGACAAGGGCGAGAAAGGCGTGAAGAAATCCGGCAACTGGTTAACCCGCACCTTTAAGAAGATCTTCTAAGTGGGTCTGACGGCTTCGTTATAGCTGCAAAGAAGCACAAGCGGATTCCGCTTGTGCTTCTTGGGACGCTACTACATCACCGCGTTCATTAATGCTCGGCGCGTCTCTGTGTCAGCAATTCCAGTCACTGGCAGTCCATTCTGTTGTTGAAATGTGCTCACCGCCGCCTCGGTCTTTGGTCCAAAAACTCCATCCACCTCATTGCGAGGCTGAAGCAGCTTTAGCAGATAGAGTTGAGCTTGCACCTGGCGTACGGGTCGCGGATTGTGGAACACGCTCTCATCGTCGCGATCATTTAAACCCACGGTGGGAAACTCCGGGGCCGGTGGAACACTACTGGGATCGCCGTATAGAAGCTCTATGCCTTCGTCGTACGTATAGCCTTCAGTGAGTTGGTAATGCCAAAACTCGCGCTTCTTCCATGTGTTCTTCCAGCCGTTCAGTGCCCGAATGCGTTGCCATCCAAAAGCCTCGGCTATCGAAGTAAAGTCGCAGTAAAACTTCGGTGTACCGCCGTTTGGCGAAAGTAACTCACCCTGCGTTCCATCCTGCTTGACGCACTTCAGATAGGAACGGAAGTAAGTAACACCGTTTCTGGGTTCCTCGACCACCTTCAGACGATCCTCTCCCTGGTTGTAATCAAAGGCATCGCCGCACTTGTGCCGCGACCTATTGGAAACACCCTCTTCGGTCGTTGTAAAGTTTTGGTGCCGCATCATATCGCCGAAAATGGACAAAAAATCGAAACCTGCTTCTTTGATAATCTTTTCGCGTAGAGCAGCAAACATCTCAGCCGGCTTGCCGCTTCGCAAATATGGGAGACCCACGTCGATGTCGGGGATGAGCGTGGTATGGGGACTGGGAGGTGCTGGAGGCATAACGTTTTCCTTTCCTGAAATTGGATTCTCACGAATTACGGAAAGGTGGTATTGAAGCCGAAGTAATTGGCTTAACCCCTTTCGATCATATATGTCCGATCCGCTATTTTTATTTCCTCAGCTGGAGTTGCTCTATGGTGGCGTGAGAGTGCGAGACATTTTGGATGAACAACGCCCGATTGAATTTGGATGAATACGCCGAAGGCGTTCGCTAACCCTGGGATCGAACCACAGATATCGAATCAACCCTGAAAAGGGCAATAACATATTTGGCTCACTGTCTTGGCTCCGGAGGAGCACAATGTTTATAGCCCAACAGCCCACACCCCAACTCTTCGCTCCGTTAGGAGCGACATGTAGTGGGCGCGGACATTGCGCTCCTCTGGAGCGCCAATTTCTAAGGTGATGAAAAGCTATAAATATGCTGCTCCTCCGGAGCAAAGACAGGTGAGCCAAAATATGTTACTGCCCTGAAAAGGGTTCGCCAATCGCCGAACCCTTTCAGCGTATCATCCAATCGAATCGTTATTCATCCAAATTTTAAACTGACACGCACTACTGAACTCTGTCTCTTTAGTTGACAATGTCAACTAGTTGATTGACACTGGCAATTAAGGAGAGACTACAACATGGATGCTCAAATAGACGCGGCTCGGCATTTTAATCGTTTCTACACGAACCAGATTGGAGTCCTGGGTGAGGGCCTGCTGGAAAGTCCTTTCTCGCTTACAGAAGCGCGCGTCATGTACGAACTGGCCCAGCGTGGTAGTGCGACTGCCAGCGAACTCGCAAACGAGTTGAGATTGGATCCGGGCTACCTCAGTCGCATTCTACGCAAGTTCGAACAGCGTCGACTGATCGGTAAGAAGTCCGCTGAAGCAGATGCACGACAGAGTGTCTTGAGTTTGACTGCGCGCGGACGAAAAGAATTTGAGCGTTTGAACCAGCTCTCGCGCAACCAGGTCGAAGGGATCCTCAAGGATCTAACTCCGGCGGACCAAACCCGTCTGCTCGGTGCGATGAAAACAATCGAGGAGTTGCTTGGAGCGTCAATCAAAGACGAAAGGATTTCATACATACTCAGACCACCGCACGCCGGCGATCTCGGTTGGGTGGTGCAGTCAAACGGCTCTTTGTACGCACAGGAATATGGTTGGGACGAGACATACGAAGCCGTGGTGGCCCAAATCGTCGCCGACTTTGTTAAGAACTACGATCCAAAAAAAGAGCGTTGTTGGATTGCCGAGAGGGACGGCGAGAATATTGCTTGTGTCTTTTTAGTGAAAGAGTCGAAGCAGGTGGCGAGACTGCGATTACTGATCGTCGATCCGAAGGCGCGCGGTTTGGGACTCGGAAAACGGTTGGTTGATGAATGTACACGGTTTGCTCGGCAGGCTGGTTATAAGAAGATTGTCCTGTGGACGAACAGCGTGTTGCTCGCCGCGCGCAATATTTATCAAAAAGCGGGCTACAAGTTGGTGAAAGCTGAAGAGCATCACAGCTTTGGACACGACCTGGTTGGCGAAACCTGGGAACTCGATCTTAGGCAAAAGTGAAATGGGAGTCGAAATCGCTGTGCGTCGTCCGTCATACTAATGAGCGTGATTCAACCATCAGGAGGAGAACGAGATGCTCTATGCTTTATTGATTTATGAGAAACCGGAAGATTTTGCGCGCCGGGAATCATCCGTCGAGTCAGAAGCATACGCCGGCGCCTGGCGAGCGTATCACCGTGCCTTGCTGGACGCTGGGATCTTCGTCGGCGGCAAACCACTGGACGCGCCCGAAACCGGGACGACAGTGCGGTTGCGCGAGAGCGGGCGCGAGATCCAGGATGGACCATATTCCAACACGAAAGAACAATTGGGTGGGTTTACCCTCCTCGAGCTGCCTTCGCTCGATGCTGCATTGGAATGGGCGGCAAGATGTCCGGCCGCTTCCTACGGTGTGGTGGAAGTGCGGCCAATAGCCGTCGAAATGGAGCCACGCGTCACCGTTGCAGAGTAGAATTGATGAGCCCGCGCACCGCGCGGTTGAGGCGGTAGCACGCGAATCTTACGGACGCCTCGTGGCGCTGCTTGCAGCGCGCACGCGCGATGTCGCGGCTGCTGAAGACGCGTTTGCCGACGCGCTGGTAGCCGCATTGACGACGTGGCCTCGCGACGGTATTCCAAAGAATCCGCAAGGCTGGCTCTTAACGGCCGCACGCAATCGCCTCATGGACCATGCGCGACATCAGCAGGTACACGAACACAGCACTCCGACTTTAAAACTCATGACACGCGAGTTTGATGAGACGGCAGATCCCGATAGGTGGCCCGACGAGCGTCTCAAGCTCATGTTCGTATGTGCGCATCCTGCCATCGATCCCAACATACACACGCCGCTCATGTTGCAAACAGTCCTCGGGCTCGATGCGGTGGCGATCGGACAGGCATTACTGGTTGCGCCGAAGACGATCGGACAACGATTGGTGCGTGCCAAGACCAAGATCCGCCAAGCGCGGATCGCGTTTGAGATTCCTACGGCGGATCAGATTCCCGAGCGCCTGGAAGCAGTGCTGAACGCGATCTACGCTGCTTATGGCAACAGTTGGGAGGATGCGAGTGGCGCCGATCAACGCATCACGGAACTCGGTCAGGAGGCAATCTGGCTCGCGCGCGTGCTGCGTGATCAGGTACCGGATGATCCGGAAGTCCGCGGTCTGCTCGCGCTGATGCTTTATTGCGAGGCACGACGTCCGGCGCGTCGCAGTGCCGGCGGCAGGTTCGTGCCGCTCTCTGAACAGGATCCAAAAGACTGGCACATGCCTATGATCGAAGAAGCGGAAGGTGAACTCACCGTAGCCTTCCAAGCGCGGCGACCCGGACGGTTTCAGATCGAAGCTGCCATCCAATCAGTCCACGCTGAACGTGCTCACACAGGTCGCATTGACGCTGCTGCAATTGCCGCGTTCTACGATCAACTCATGCAACTCGCGCCTTCGATCGGAGGCGCCGTCGCGCGTGCGGCAGCGCACGCCGAAGTCAGTGGACCTGAAGCAGGTCTGAGTCTTCTCGATCAGCTCGACTCCCAGACCGTGATTTCCTACCAACCATATTGGGCCGTTCGCGCGCACCTACTGCGCCAACTCGGCCGTCCGCAGTCCGCTGCCGAGGCGTACGACCGCGCTATAGGACTCAGCGACGACCCCGCCATCCGTACTTTCCTGACCGAACGTCGCAATCATTTGACGCCTCAGTAAGCGATCATTAGTCCGCCTGGCTTTGCCTCAAAAGTAGGAGTCGTACTTGGATCGGGTCAGTACAGGGAGCGGTAGCGACCTGGTTGGTGATCAGCCTGCGATATTCCTAACGATTTTGACCCCATGGTTGGACCAGGTCGCTACCGCTCCCTGTACTGACCCGATCCAAGTACGATTCCTACTTTGAGGCAAAGCCTGTCCGCGTGTAGAAATCAGTCTGCCTCGACCGTCACTACTATGAGAAATCAAGAAGGAGTTTAAAAGTATGTGTCCTTTTTGCATGACAAACGTAGCGCTTGTTGTTGCCGGCGCTACTTCGGGTGCCGGCGTGCTCGGTTTTGTGGCGGTGAAGGTTCGCGCTTTGCGTCGGCAACGGCGAGTTCCACGCGCAGCGCGTAAGAACAACAGTGAACAAGGAGATAAACGTGAAGCAGGACAATGAGAAAAACACGGCCGAGCAGGTCGTAATGAAGACGCCGCCTATCGTTTCGGCGGCAGAGTGGGAGACTGCGCGTCAGCAGCTTCTCGTTAAGGAAAAAGATTTGACCCACGCCCGTGACGCGCTCGCCGCAGAGCGCCGGCGAATGCCATGGCTGACAGTGCCGAACAAGTACGAGTTCGAAGGGCCGAGCGGCAAAGTGAGTCTGCTCGATCTGTTCGAAGGCAGGCCTCAGTTGATCGTCTACCGCGCATTCTTTGAGCCTGGTGTGTTTGGCTGGCCCGAGCATGCTTGTCGCGGTTGTTCTTTCGTTGCTGATCAGGTTGCACACCTGGCGCATCTGAACGCCCGCAACACGACGCTCGTGTTCGCTTCGCGTGCGCCGCAGCCTGACATCGAGCGCGTGAAGGCGAGGATGGGTTGGCAGATGCCGTGGTACACAATCACGGATGGTTTCGACAAAGACTTTGGCGTGGACGAGTGGCACGGCACGAATGCATTCATCCGCGACGGCGAGCAGATTTTTCGAACCTACTTCATCAACAATCGCGGCGATGAACAGATGGGGAACACCTGGAACTATCTCGACATTACTGCGCTCGGGCGGCAGGAGGAGTGGGAAGACTCACCGGAAGGTTATCCGCAAACGCCGCCGTACAAATGGTGGAACTGGCACGACAACTACGACGCAGAGGCATCGCCTGATCCGAAGTGGGTCCAGATCTCCACTGCTGGAGAAGCTGCGTTCCGAAAGCGCGATGCGGATTGAGCTCGATGAATACGCCGAAGACGTTCGCTAATTTCAGCCCAGGGTTCGAGTCCGCGAGAACCCTGGGATCGGATTATTTCATTTCGCGCAAACCCTGAAAGGGTTCCTCTCAATTGAAACCCTTTCAGGGTTTGGTCGCGATTTGGATTTGTTCCCAGGGTTCTCGCGGACTCGAACCCTGGGCTGAAATTAGCGAACGCCTTCGGCGTAAGTGAAGGCGCTTCCAGGACCTTCGGCGTAAGTGAAGGCGCTTCCAGGACCTTCGGCGTAAAGTGAAGACGCCTCCAGGACCTTCGGCGTATTCATCCGCGAGTCAAGATCCCTGTAGCCACGTGGCGCGCAAGAGCCATGATTGTCCAGGATGGATTTACTCCCGGCGCTGTCGGGAACAAGCTGGAATCCGCGACGTAAACGTTCGTTGTTCCAAACAAACGTCCTGACGAGTCTGTCACTCCTCGTTGTGTATTGGCGCCGAATTGGTTGCCACCGCTGGTGTGATCGGAGTATGAGAGTAAATCGTTGTAACTGAATTTGAGTTTCTCAATTCTCTCAAGGTCGGACGGTTTTTCTATTACGGGAGGACGCAACAGCGGCAGAAAAACGCGGCGCGCTCCTACCGCCAGCAACCCTTTAGCAGCGATCGAGAAACATCGCCGAAACGATTCAATATCGTGTTTGCTCTCTTCAAAATTTAGTTGCGCCTGGCCGTCTTTCAACACGATTCGGGACTTCGCCGGATCGTCTTTAACCGTTACTGTCAAACTCATCGTTCGGTGAAACTGCCTCATAATCTCGAAATGCTCTGGCGGCGGAAGGTGCGAAACAAACGAGGCCAAACTTGCCGGGTAAAGAATACTCGCCAACCACCAGAAATGATGTTCTTTCAGAAAACCAAGAAAGTTGTAGATCGCCGGAACACCGTTATGCGGAACATATTGGCCGTTCGCCACTGTGCCGCGAGTCGTCATAGCCTCATCGAACAGCGCAAACACTTGTGCGTGGGGTTGCAGGTAGATCTTTTGCCCGATTGAATGTCGATTGGGAAATCCGGGACTGCGCAATAGTATGGCGGAAGAGAAGAACGCGCCGGCGGCAACAATGATCCGTCGCGCTTTAATTGTCGTGAGTGCGCTGCGACTGACAGCATCTCGCGGCGACACCGCAATGCCGGAAGCAGTCCAACTTCCGTTTGCTTCCTCACCAACCACAGACTTGACGTCGCAATCAGTCAAGACGGTTAGATTGCCGGTCGCGAGCGCTAGCGGCAGGAAGCTGTTGTTCATATTGCCTTTCAAATCAACACCGCACCCGAAATTGCAAAGTCCGACTCCAGCGCACATGCTCGTATATCGATTTACAAGTACGAGATCGTCAGGCTTGCCGAGCGCGTGGGCCATTTTTCGCACGACGGCGTTTGGTCGATTCTCCAGATCACTCGTCTGCCGCGTAACGGACATTATCTCGGCGACGTGCTGATAGTGAGGTTCGAGAGTCTTGGCATTGATTTCAGTTATCCCGCTTTGCTCGTGCCACTCGTCAAAAACAAATTGTTTTGGTTTCATCGCGACTGCGCCGAAAACCATGCTGCTGCCACCAAGCGCAGATCCCTGATAGAGCACGGTACGATAACCACTCGTGGTCTCGACATGGCCGAACCTGTTCGACATGTCGAGTACACGAAAGTTTATTTGTTCCGCCGGAATGAACGGTCCTTTCTCGACCAGCAAAACTTTAAGACCCGCCTGGGCCAGGGTTGCGGCAGTGACTGCGCCGCCTGGGCCTGAGCCGATCACGCACGCATCATAGACGTTCGTAAACACCTGCCTGTGATTCTCGGAGGAGTTCAAATCGCGAGCTGAAACGATGTGTCGCCGGTGTTCATCGGTCAGTTTTCTGATCACGCTCTTACCTCCGCGTCATTGATTAGCTTAAGAGCTCGCTCGTCTGCCCAGAATGCGATGAGGCAGAGCGACGAGAGTGTGCGGCCCATTTTCCGAACCAGCATGAATCGCGAACCTCGCGCTTTGAGCGCAACTTTTTCGTCTCCATAAAGAATCGAGGCCCGTTGCGCCCAGGTAAGAAACCGAGTCACTTTCCGGCGATGGTCCGCGCTGCCATTCCGCAGCAAATGTTCGACGTTTTCAGCCACGTTAATGCCGGTACTCTCTAGCGCCGTCGCTGGGATCAGAGTGGCGGCGACGGCATCGAGAAACCGTCGGTCGTTCTTGCCCAATGAGATGTTTGGTACAACCGCAATAAGTAATGCTGTTCCTATAAAACTGCGGCGACTTAATTGGGTTTCAAACGCGGTGATCTCCTTGAGAATCTCTTCTAGTGGTTCCATAAGCTTGATTTTGAAATGCGAATCCTCAGCGCAGCAAAATGCTTACTACTGTCAGACTCTTCATCATGCACCTATCCCGAAAGACAGCGCATTTGGGTTGCGGTCTACTGGCATCATTCTTGACGGAAGCAGGTAGCGTTGAATGCTTTAGTTTCTAACGAGGTTACGTAACAACAATGAGATCGATCTTTTTGGCCCTAAGCTGTCTGCTTTTCCATGCACTTATGCCTCTTGAGATATTGGCCCAGGCCATCAACGAGCCAACCCCACGGCATATCATCATCTGCGTCGATGGCGTCGGCATCTCAACCATCAGCAAGCTGCGTGCAGAGGGCCGGTTCAGGAGATTCCAGCCGCCTTCACACATGATCTCCACGTTTCCTTCCTTAACGAATCCAGCCTTTAACGAGATTCTGGGACCGGCAGGGGCGAGACTAACTGGCGGCTATGAAGACCAGTTTT
>DATEIS010000347.1:0-9956 GCA_035278765.1 Pyrinomonadaceae bacterium
TGGCCGCCCGTGGTTTTGATCATGTTCGCCAAACTCGAGGCCGTCGATTCTTGAAACACGATTCAAACCACGGGCGGCCACGGAGGGCCGCCCCTACAGTACGTTCCGAGTGATCTCGGGTAAATATCTGACTTGCATTCCCTCATACCCGGCGTTAACATGACGGCATTAATTTGCGCAAAAAGATTCGGCTTTTTCCTTAACCTTCATAATTAATTTACTTGGCCGGAGGTTCAACATGAAAAGCCTGAAAGATATTCTCGCGATAGTGGTAGGCATTGTTGCCGCCATCGGAGCGATCTACTACTTTTACAGGTTTGTGACCGACCCGAACCCCGCCGGGGGCCATTCCTCAGGATGGATCGCACTCGGGTTGGCAGCAGTAGCCTTTGTTTGTGGTTTGATTTACTTCCTCGGACACGTAAACAAAGAGGAAGAGATTCACATTACGCAATAGCGGCGCTGACTACTTGTGGACAGCGGGCCGACCTTGTTCCCGCTGTGTAAACTTGCGCCCGTTGCCCGACCCCCATCTTGGACGCCGTTTGTGCACACACCAAAGCGGCTTACGTGCGCAGACGGCGCTCGTTTTTTGACATCAGGCTTAGAGAAGGAGAGTCGCGCTGAAAATGTTTCCATTGCTGATAGAGTTCTTGCAGCCGCAACTGCGGGCTACGCAGCCAAACTATTTCTTTCCGGTCGTCGTGTTGTTATTGGTTGCGGGAGGTGTTGCGTGGTTGATAGCGTCCGTACTTGGTTTCCAAAGGTCGCCGGCTTTTGGACCCTCTGCCCGTTGGTTCTCTTACGCAGCCGTCTGCATGGTCATCTATCACCTCCACTTCCTGCTATTCGGAGTATTTGCGGTGCTGGGTATCTCTGCGAATTCCGTCGACCTCTCCATGGCGCTTGGCGTCGGCGCGTTCTTTAACCTGTTTGTGGTTCTGGGGGCGGTTTGTGCGATTATTGGCTTCATTAGACTGACGAATCCAAGATAGTTTGATTGGCTGTCCCCTATTACTGCATTGATGAATAAGAAGCTGCTTGCGGTCGCCGCGCTCGTAATTGTCGGAAGCGCGGCGGCTCTCTTTTTAGGCGCCTCACGAAACAATTCTAATAACAGTCCGAAGGATCAATTCGTCCGCCAACGTGGAGGACGGTTCGTAATTGGTCAGAAGCCGTTTCGCTTTGTGGGCGCGAACGTCGCACTCATGTATCGCGACGAGGATCGCGAACGGATGCCGGAAACTCTCCGCCAGGCCGCGCAGGTGGGGATCAAAGTCGTACGTGTTTGGGCGTTCGGCGAGGGTGGTCCCAACGACGTCAAGCCGATGTCCGACTTCGACGACTGGCCGCGTCACCACTATTTCCGACTCGCACCCGGACAGTGGAACGAAGATGCTTTCGTGCATCTCGACAAAGTGATCGCGGAAGCGGCGAAGAACAACATCTACGTGCAACTCTGCCTGACAAACTGGTGGCGCGACACAGGTGGCGTGACGCAGTACCTGCGTTGGGCTGGAATCAACGACGCTGCTGATGATCGCTTCGAGTTTGGTATCAATAACGAAAAAGCGATCCTCTTTTACACGAACCCGGAAACGCGGCGGCTCTACAAAGAACACGTCGAAAAACTCGCGACGCGAAGAAACACGATTACCGGTGTGCTTTATCGTGACGATCCGGCGATCTTCGGTTGGGAGTTGATGAATGAAGCACAGGTAATCACAGGTCGCTGGGCTGAGCGCCGTGCGTGGTTTGCCGAGATGAGTGCGTATCTGAAGTCACTCGACCCGAACCACCTGGTTGCGCCGGGTGTCTGGGGATATCGCTCGTCGTCTGAGCGTCGTGAGTGGTTGGCCGATCACGCGATTCCGACGATCGACTATTGCGATGTGCACATTTATCCGCGGCCCGATCACAACAGTTTTGTGGATTCGCCGAAGGCGTTGAGAGAGTTCATCGAGAATCGCGCTGCGGCTGCGTTTGCGGTTGGAAAGCCGCTGGTGTTTGGTGAGTTTGGTATGGGTGTCGAGGGCCACAATGGTGCTTCGCAGCTCGATTGGTACAGGGCTTTCTTCGAAGGCAATTTGGCCGCTGGAGCTGGTGGCGCGATGTTTTGGATTCTCACACCAGATACACGCAGGGGTTATGGAGTTACTTATGCGACGCCGCGTGATAAAGAGCTGCTGGGCGAGGTCGCGCGTGCGTCGCAAATGTTTTCGTCGTTGCAAACGGCTGAGCTTCCCGCGCACCTGCTTGAAAGTGAGCGGCATTTGATTCCACGACAGTTTGCGTGGTCACGCGCGGAAGGCGATGCGGCGACGTTACCACAGATAATCGTCAGAGAAGACAAGTCGATCCTCTATCAATTCAAGCCGCAGATGGCGAGTGCCGAACGTTTTGAAAAGATTGGAGAGGGAGTTGGATACATCTGGGGATTTGGATCAGGCTTTCTCGAATACACGATTCCCGAACGCGCAGACCGGCGACGGATTAGCGAGATCGTCGTGCGCGCGCATATTCAACCGGTGTTGCCGATCGATGCGCCGCCTGGGTTTGTAAAAACTCGCGTGACTCTCTTTGTCGGGGGATGGGATGCTGGATCGCGATTGATTCCGATCGAGCCACAAGGACAACCGATCATTCAGGAGTGGCGTTTGACGGGAATGTTTCTACGTCTGCGCGCGATGCGTGGTTTGCCGCTGAAGCTCCGATTCGCCGTCACGCCCGAATCCGACTGGCTCTACGGCGTGAACATCTCAAACTGGCCCGAGGGTTACGACTCGAAGGACGCGAAGCCCATTGAGGTTGAGTTAAGACATTAGCCACAAAAAGGCACAAAGGGTGAATCGGGTGTATACTTCATCGATTAATTTGATCACATTGGAAGCAAGCATGTCGAGAGAAAAAATTTTACCTAATGTTGAAAGCATTGTTGCTGAGATTCAGCATCTTTCTGATGAGGAGCAGCGAGCTTTGGCAGCCGCAGTGTTGCAGGATCGAAATCTCGAAGCTTTTGTCGAAGAACTCGAAGATCAGCTTAGTTGTGAAAGGGCAGTTGCGGAAGGATCCGCAAAGCTGTTTACTAATTAACTAAACCTCACGATTCGAAAAATTGAATATGGCAACACCTCACGTGCCGCCTTACACTATCTTCACGCTCGCTGCAGTTCGTCGCCAATTGGCGCAATTGCAGAAGACTCATAATCCCAACTTCAAAAACATCGTCACCGTAATTAGTTCGCTGGCAGACGTTCCCCGTCCGTTAGGAAGTCGCAAACTGACAAATCGCGCGTGGTTACGACTGAGAGTCGGTGATTATCGAATCCTCTATTCGGTGGACGATATTCGGCGCACGGTTACAATTAATGCCATTGGACATCGTCGTGAAATCTATCGATAGGGTGTGTGACTAGTTTCGAGCATCTTGAGTTTGCCGGCTTCAATCACTGCGGTGGCTTGCTCGCGCGTCACTGTTGGATAGGCTTCGAGAAAATCCTCAACGGATTCACCATTCTCTAAACAGTCGATGAGATTTTGTAAGGAAACGCGAGTGCCAACGAATACGGGTGTGCCTCCCATTATCTCAGGATCGGAGTGCACAATGCCTTTGAGATCGTCCGGCGTCATTACGACAGAATAACTCAGTTCGTCTCGGCCTTTCGGAAATCCCCCCACGGCAGTGGGCGGATTATTCAAGTCCTTTCTACTTCAAAACTAATTATGAGTCTGAATCCCGCCAACGGAAGTTGGCGGATTGTTCAAGTCGTTACTATTTATGATTAATAGTGCGGACTTGAACGATCCGCTCACTACCGTGAGCGGGATTTGAACGCTTCTGAATGAGTGGTTGTAGAAAGGACTTGAATGATCCGCCCACTGCCGTGGGCGGGATTTGTGTAAGCCATTCGTTAGTGTGTGCTGAAGAGTTCCACGATTGAGAGCGTGCTTAGGTTGAGTTCGTAGAGTTTGGCGGAGGGGACGGGGCCGAGTTTGAATTCGGCGCTGGGGACGTTGTATTTCTCGATTGTGGTGGTGAGGCCGTCGTTGCTGAAGTAACGACGTCCGCGCGCGACGATTATAAAGTCGCCGACGTTGAGTTGTTTGAGCGCTTCTGGGTCGGAGAGTGATAGGCAGACCAGATCAGGTCGTTTCGCGCGTTCCGCATAATAGCTCGCTAATGAGGGGCTTTCACTCGCAACGCGTGCGCCGGGTTGAGCACGGCGTGCGATCTCGGTCATCACGTCGCGCATGCTCGCGTCGTAGAATTCATCGTGTGGAAAGTAATAACCCGCCCACTCCGTCCCGCCACCAATCGAGTTTGTGAACAAGCGGAAGTGCGGCGCTGCCTGAACCGAATTGACCACTGACGCGACAATGACGATCACCGCGAGCGTCGCCGGCACATAATGTCTTAGATTGTTAGGCCTGCTGACCCAATCAAAGCTTGCTATACCATTGGCGAGAAAACGACCGATAAACTGAATTCCCAACGCACTCGTTATCAGCACTGCCGGCAAAATGGTGGTGTAGTAACGGGTGAACTTTCCGCCGGGGAAGACGAATGCGACAACCCACAACATGAACCAGAACAAAATAAAGTAACGCCCGTCACCCAACCTTTTTCGAAACAATAGTGGCAGTCCAACCACAAACCCAACTAGCGTCAAGAGCGGCAGTTTGACGGCTGTGAACACAAAGTAAAAGTAAACCGGAATACCACGCAGCCAGTCGTCAAAGCGCTGCGTGTAAAGTTTGTTCATGAATTCGTAGCCATCGTGACTAATGCGCTTGCCGCCGGCAAACAATCCCATCTGTTTCCAAGTCTCGGGAAGCAGGACCGTTGGACTGAGTACGAGAAACGTAAGGCCCATGATGATGAAGAACGTCAGCAGTCGCTTTTTGCCGAGACGCCAACGGGTCTCCGGAATGTTCTGAAACATCCAGTAGTAACAGATACTGATCGTAAAAAGATTCGGAACGTACTTCGACGCGACCATCGCGCCGTAAGACGCAGCGGTGGCCCAATAGTACTTGTTCGGATTCTCGTTTGTGCTTTCCGCGACGCGTTGACCACGCAGCCAAAACACATTCGCGAGCAGGAAGAAGAACAGCAGGAACGAGTCTTCCTTCGCGATGCGATTGAACCCGATGGCGTTCGGATCAAACGCCCATAACGCTGCTGCAATCAGTGCGGCTTCAACTCCAAACAGTTCTGCCACAATCAGGAAGATCAAAACCGCGCTCAATGCGCCAAAGATTGCACCGGGCAATCGTAGGGCAGTTTCCGGCGAGATCTGATTAGCGGGATTTGAATTGTTCCATTTTTCGGCGAGGATAATGGTCGCGGCCTGGAGTGCTTTCATGAGCATCGGATGCTCGCCGTTTGCGCCCGTCAGTCCGTTGGCACGATAATCAGCAACCGCGTTGAGTTTGTTGAGCTCGTCTTCACTTAACCCCTCTGCGCTCAAGCCGTTGACGCGGAAACCAAACCCCACCACGACCAGAACAATAAGAGCTGTCAAAACAAGCGATCGGCTATTGGTTAAGATACCGCGACCGGCAAAGAGGTCCGGCCTTAAACCGGCGGTGATGATGGGTTCAGCTTGTGCGGATACTTCGTGCAAAGGCGAAGGGTACCGAAGACTTGGGTGACTGTCAAAAGAGCCGTATCCACAGATTACACAGATTAGGAATTCTTGTTATCTTGTAACTCCTGTCAATGGACCAAACAGACAATCAACCGCAACTAGCACGAAGACTCGGACTCTTCGATGCCACCATGATCGTGATGGGCGGCATTATTGGCTCGGGGATCTTTATGAACCCGTCCGTCGTCGCGTTGCAGGTTCATACGCCGTTCCTGATTCTCGGCGCGTGGGTGCTAGGCGGGCTGTTTGCACTCGCCGCCGCATTCATCTGGGCGGAGTTGGCTGCGCTGCGGCCGGACGTCGGCGGGCAATACGCGTACCTGCGAGAAGCGTTTCATCCGGCGGTCGCGTTTCTTTACGGTTGGGTGCTGTTGCTCGTGGTTCAAACTGGCGGTATGGCGGCGGTGGCAGTTACGTTCGCACGCTATTTTGTCGAGTTGACGAATCTTCCGATTCCATCGGCTTATCTCGCCGCGATCGTGCTCGCGTTACTGACAGTTATCAACTGTCTTGGCGTTCGTGCGGGCAGCACCGTGCAGAGTATCCTCATGGTGTTAAAGATTCTCGCGATCGCGATGCTCGTCGTGTGCGGGTTCCTTTTCGCAGGTCGAAGCGCGAATCCTTCCGAGTTGTTAGATCGACCTGTTTCGCCAGATCTCCTAACAGCGTTCGGCGCCGCGCTTGTGCCTGTCATCTTTGCTTACGGTGGCTGGCAAACAGCGACCTTCGTGGCCGGTGAGATCAAAGAGCCACGCAAGAATTTGCCACGCGGATTAATACTGGGCGTAGTGGGTGTGGTGCTGCTTTATCTTGCGGCGAATGTGGTCTACATCAGTGTTCTGGGAACGGAAGGTCTGGCAGTTTCGAAAGCGCCTGCGTCAGACGTGATGCGAAGCGCACTCGGTGATCTCGGCGCGCGCATCATCGCCGCCGGAATCGCAATCTCGACGGTGGGCTTTCTGAGTCAAAGCATGCTGACTGCGCCACGTGTTTACTTTGCGATGGCGAAGGATGGGTTGTTCTTCGAACGCGTTGGCGTGGTGCATCGAACAACGCGAGCCCCAATTGTCGCAATCGGACTGCAGGGACTTTTGGCGATTCTGATTGCTCTACTCGGAACCTACGAGCGCATCCTCAACTACGTCGTCTCCGTCGACGTGATTTTCTTCGGACTGACCGCGTGTTGTATCTTCGTCTTTCGCAGACGTGAACCAGCAGGAGCAACCCGAGTTCCGGGTCATCCGTTCACAACGATCCTGTTTATTGCGGTCTGCTGGCTGGTGGCGATTAATACGATCTTTCATTTCCCGACAAATACTTTGATAGGAATCGCGATCCTGATCGCAGGCATTCCGGCGTACTGGTTTTGGCAACAGAGGAATAGCAGATGACAGCGGCTCGCGAGGTTATGACTTCGTCGTACATGAACTGGGCCAAGACGAGCTCGGTCGCAAAATACAATCTGGCGACAAGCGGCGTCGGCAATCTGAAACTGAGCGAGCTGCGCGTGTCGCTCGACGATCTCGAGATTACTAATGGCGGTTATGGTTACAAGCCACTGGTCGATTCGATTGCCAGTCGTTATCGAGTCGCTCCGGAAGAAGTGGTGACGGCGGCGGGAACCACCTTTGCGAATCACCTTGCGATGGCGGCTTTAATCAAACCGGGTGATGAAGTGTTATTTGAACACCCAGCTTACGAACCAATGCTCGCGCTCGCTTATTACCTCGGCGCTAACGTGAAACGCTTTTCGCGTCGCTTTGAAAACGGTTTTGACATCGAACTCGACGAATTCGAATCGCTGATCACTCCAAACACTCGTCTGATCGTGATCACCAATCTTCACAACCCGAGCGGTGTACTGATCGACGATGCGACTATCAAACGCATCGGCGAGCTGGCGCGCAAAGTTGGCGCGCGTGTGCTCATCGACGAAGTCTACATGGAAACATTGTTCGAAGAATCGCCGCGCACAAGTTTTCATTTTGGAAACGAGTTTGTGGTGACGAGCAGTTTGACTAAAGCATTTGGACTGAGCGGACTGCGATGCGGTTGGATCCTGGCTGAACCGAAACTCGCTAAACGGATGTGGCTGCTCAACGATCTATTTGCTTCAACTCCTGTGCACTCGGGTGAGCGATTGAGCGTCGTCGCGATGCAACAACTCGAAGAAATCGGAGCACACGCGCAGCAGTTACTCGATCGAAATCGTCAACTACTCAACGAGTTTCTCGATACACGAGAAGATTTGGAAGTTGTCAGACCTCAGTTTGGAACGGTGATGTTTCCGCGGGTGCGTGGTGAAAGTTCGGAGGAGCTTTGCCGGTTGTTGCGTGAGAAGTATGAGACTTCGGTCGTGCCTGGAAGGTTCTTTGAGATGCCTGCCTACTTTCGGATCGGGATCACGAGTGAGACGGCTATGCTTGAAGAGGGACTCGTGAGGTTAGGGAAGGCGTTGGATGAAATCTAGTTCCTCTTTTTGATGTCTTGTACTAAGAGCCAATCACGCACCTGTTCAGCGGCCTCAATTCCCACGGCTTCCGTGGTGATCCGGATCGGCGTTCCAGTGGGCCAGTTATCCTTCTTCAGCATTGGACCGCCGACCGCTTTGTAATAAACCTTTCCTTCAAACTTCTTCTGACCTGTCTTCGGCTCAAATATATAGACAAAAACTTCCAAGTCGGGTGAGTTCAGAATCAGAGTCCCACTCTGAAATTCGTCAACGTCAAACTGGAGCAACACCACTACCGAATCAGTCTCGCTCTTCGCGCGCTTCACGGCGAGATCGCGTTTGGTGTTCCCCAACGACGTATAGCTGACGTTCTTAAACCCTTCGAGGTGTTTTAGGAAGTTTGCAAAGATAGCGTCTTCGCTGAGCAAGTGTTTTGAAGAAGGTTCGGCGCCTACGAGCAATGAAACCCGCTGTTTTAAATCTCGAGCACTGTTTTTAGCAGTTTCAGAATCCGTTTTAGGCGTGCTGACGGGCGGCTCGGCAGGCTTCGGAGCGCGTCGGCCTGACTGTGCAACCGCCTGCGTGGCGAGCAACAGCAGCAGGCTCGAGGCCGTAAGAATGCATTTTCTAGGGCGTTTTCGCTGAAAGCCGGGGAGCATTCTCATGCGATTTTCTCCAGCGGTCTGACCTTAGAAGCGGGCTTAGTCTACAGGGTTGCAACAGAGCTGTCGAAGGTCCGGCTGGGTGGGCGCGGTCAGGTAGACCTGGACCGCCGCGGCTTTCCTCAGCTCGTCAGCGTACGACGTAAACCACTTTTGTGCTTCCTGCGCCTGAAGTAGCTGCATTATCCGAAATTTGTGCGCGGAAAACTTGCCTGAGAATTGATCCTTCTGTTCGTCGTAATAAGCGCGCGCCTGCTCTTCGCTTACGATCGGTACTCTGGTCTTTACCTGAAGATCAAGCAAAGCCTGCGGAGTGGTTCCAAGTCGTTTGGCCTCCTGATCGAGCAGCAGATCGTTGATTCTGACATCCAGATCGCGTTTGCGAAGCTTGTAGACCTCTTGCTGGATGATAAAGATGAGCGGGAGAAGTTCTCTCTCGACGTCCTGTGAAGTAATGCTTACGCCGTTGACGGTGGCAAACACGCGCGCAAGGTCTGCCTCGTTTTCCGGCGGTGTGACAGGCAGATCCGACCGGGTGATTTGTGCAGCCGCGCGCAACGCGTTTGTGTATTGAATAGCACGCACCTTCATGCGTTCACTATGCAACTTGGCGATGACGTCTTTCTTTAGACTACTAAAACTTTTGCTGTTCCGATTCTTGTTCTGTTCATAAAATACACGGGCCTCAGCCTCTGTCGGCTCAGGCACTCTCGCATTGATTTCAAGGACCCTCAGTACAGAGCTCGCGAGACCGCGCCGCTTTGCTTCTGCATCGAACAGCATCTGGTTGATCTGGCGATCCAGTTCCTGCGCACGCGTGGCGATCACAGTTTCCTGAATGAGACTGACCTGAGTTCGGGTGTCGATACTCAAGTCTTGTTGCGTGATCTTGACGCCATTGACTACTGCAAGGACGTTGAGTTGAGGCTTCTGTTCACAACCGCAGTTTGGTGTTTGAGGAACGAGGAGAAAAAGGAGCCACAGATTTACACTGATTTTCAACACGGATTATTTGTTTAAGACTTTGATGGCCTCGCGGGCGTAATAGGTCAGGATGATGTCGGCGCCGGCGCGTTTGATACTCGTGAGTGTTTCCATCATCACGCGTTCTTCGTCGATCCAACCTTTCTGAGCGGCCGCTTTGATCAATGCATACTCGCCTGACACGTGATACGCCGCGATGGGAACGTC
>DATEIS010000348.1:0-10284 GCA_035278765.1 Pyrinomonadaceae bacterium
AATTCGTAGATTGAATAGTGGACGCTGCTGAGTTGCTTTGCGTAGTCGAGACTAGTTTCGGAAATGCGCAGGATCAGTGAGTCGTCCTGCTTCCAGCGTCTGACGCGAACCGGATCGTAGTGACGCAGCATTGCCGCCGCATGCCAGAACTCGAAGATAAACAGTCCGTCATTGCGCAGGTGCTTGTGTACGCCGCGAAAAACTTTTTCCAGTGCTTCGTTTGTGCCGACGTATCCGATCGCGTCGAAGAGACAGTAAGCAGCATCGAATGGAGCGCCGCTGACTTCGAGTTGCGTCATGTCCTGCAACTGAAACTCAACCTGTGAGTTCGCAGCTTTTTGTGTCGCCCGCTCAAGCATGTCATGCGAATAGTCGGTGGCAACGATTTTGTAACCACGTTGTTCCAGTTGCAGTGCGTGCGTCCCAGTGCCACATGCGATTTCAAGCAGACGCGTGGTTGGTCTAACAGAGTATTCGCGCAAACACTCGTCGACAAACACCGCCTCCGCCTCATAGGGTTTGTCGGCGTAGAACAGATCGTAAAGTTCAGCGTGTCTGCCTGAGTATGAAGTCAATGTGTTAAGCCGCGGGTTTACACGGATAAACGCAGAGCTGCGGCCGCCTTTACCGCCTCTGCGACTTGTTTGATAACGTCCTCTGAAAGCGAGTAAGTGGAAGGAAGATACAGTCCGTTGTCCCACAAGCCGTCAGCCACCGGACAGGGAACGGCGCGGAAATCACGCAACGACAACAAACACGGTTGCTGGTTCATCGGGCAGAAGAACGTCCTCGTGTCGATGCCGCCATCTCGCAGTTTCGTCATCAACTCATCGCGCATGATGCCAAATTCAGGTTGCACCACGACGGAATACATCCAGTAGACGTTGCGCGCCCAATCAGCTTCGTGCGGAAGCTGTAGTCCATCAACATCGCGCAGAAACTCGTTATAGGTATGGGCCACCCGACGCTTTTCCGAAATGATGTGTTCAATTTTGGCGAACTGCGCGCGGCCCATCGCAGCCTGGATTCCCGTCATGCGAAAGTTGAATCCCGCTTCTTCGTGACGAAAGCGCGGCTTGGTAAACGCAAGATTGCGGAGTAGACGTAAACGCTCTGCAAGCTCTGCGTTGTTTGTTGTGACCATGCCGCCTTCTCCGGTCGTGATCACTTTGTTTGCGTAAAAGCTGAAGCACGCCATGTCGCCGAAGCTGCCGGTCATGCGGCCGCGACACGTAGCGCCGTGCGACTCAGCACAGTCTTCGATCACCAGCAGATTGTGTCGCCGTGCAATCTCCATCAGACGATCCATGTCGACGGGATGGCCGTAGAGATGAACCGGAATGATCGCTTTTGTTTTTTCAGTGATGAGATTTTCTATCAGACTGAGATCGAGATTCCAGGTCAGACTTTCTGAATCAACCGGAACCGGAATCGCCTGGTTGTGGATCACGGCCAACGCAGTCGCGATATTCGTGCTGGAGCTGATCAGCACTTCATCACCGGCGCCGATTCCAGCCGCAGCGACCGCGAGGTGCAGGGCAGTGCTACCGCTGCTTACAGCCACGCCATAATTGCAACCGCAATACGCAGCAAACTCCTCTTCGAAGCGCGGAATCGTCTCTCCAAACGATCCGGAGATCTCACCGCGCCGGAGCGCTGCCACCACTGCTTCTATTTCTTCTTCGCCGATTATTGGATCGAAGACTTCGATCATGAAATGTTGTTGACCTCGACGTTGATCTTATCGTTTTCGGCGCCCAGGAAAGGACCTTGCTTGACGCTGATGCACTGCATGTCTTCGATAACGCGGACGGCGTGTGTGCCGTGCATGAGTACGATGCCGTCCCCGGCGCGCAAAACAACTTCGCGAAATCTTTCGCCGGCTTCGTCATAGAAGTCGACCGCCACCACCCCACGTTGCACGACAAACATCTGTTGCAGATCGTTGATCTTGCGAGAGATCGGTTTGTGGTAATGAGGCGGTTCGATAAAACCGGCCTGATGGGCCAATAAGCCGAATTGGAAAGAGGAATCGGCCGGAGAGAAAAACCTCGTTTCTTTTACTTCTGTGCCGGCCCAAATGATTTCGGCATATTTCGTGCCGTTATGTTCGACAGTTTCGACGCCGTTTGCGCTCATTGCGGTTGAATATACACGAACAGGGTTTTGAGCGCGAAACGGTTCAATTGAACCGTTTCGGGCTCACTTCGCTAGGCGAGCCAGAAAGCCGATGTCACGAATGGTGACAAGGCGACCGCCGACCGAGACAGTTCGTTCTTCGCCTTCCTCGAATTTGAAGATTATTTCGTAGTTTGATGGAAGTGCTCCAAGCAAAGCCTCGAAGCTCACGAGCGTCATTGGTTGGCTTGAGCTCCCGTCAGGTGCGTTAGGCAATCGGCCGGGACCGTGCGCGGCAATCGCCGTTACCTGCTTTGTAAAAATTGGCGCTTCTGCGTTGGCGACAGCGGTGCGGGTTACGTAGATGTATGAGATTTGGAGCGCACACAGATCGGCGAGTGTCTTTGACGGATCACCGGCATACTGCAACGCGCCTTGTGCGATCGCGAGATCACGTGACGCGAGCTTGTTCGTTGCCGAACCAATGTCCGAATGGAACGAGAGCTTCGCATTACTTTCGCCTGCCGCGGCCATCGCCGGAGTTTCAACAATCGACCAGTGCCCAACTCTTCCCGGCAGCAGCGACTCCATCTCGAAATAACTCGCCCCACACGCACCACCAATCTCCAGCACACTCAATTCTAGTTGTGGCTCGACGTACGACAGCACAAACAGATTCTGAACCATCTGTCGCGTCGTTACCGGCGGTTTCTGTGCGAGACTCTCGCGGTACCTCCTGGTTTTTTCTTTTACGACATCGACAAGCCGAGGATCTTCGTACGAATCAGAATCGCGCAGCGCGGCCCCGAAGCTCTCATAGGCGCGCAACTCGGTCGTGGGCTCACGATGCAACCGCGCAAACAGTCGCCTCACTTCTTCAACTCCAAATTTGGAAACTTTGCCAAAGAGTTAATCTCCGATGTAGCGTCTGAACTGCCTCGCAGCACCGCCAATCCCGAGCCGATTCAAGACGCTTCCAAATCTCGACGTGCGCAGCCCGACATACGAGAAGGCCGCGGATGTCTGAAACCATCGTCGCATTTCACTTGTGCTATTAGAACGTTCAAACCGCTCTTCATACTTTCGGTACAAACCATCGTAAAACGGCTCCGCATCCTGGTGCAGGGAAACTCCTTTTTCGTCTTCTCGTATGCGCAGACTTTTCGGATCTTCGAAACACTCCCGCGTGACCAGGTCGTACCAACACCGCCCAGGTTTAGTCAGACGACGGCAGATGTCCAACTCCATAAAAAGCGTCCAATCGTAAGAACCATCATAAATACTTTTGTAAGTCGATAGAGTATGCGGCTGAAACGCCTCCAGCACGTCAGTGGTTCGAACTGAGAAATTCGCCCCATCAGCATAGAACCACGCCCGTCCGTCATGATGAGTGAAGATGCCAAGCTTCGCGCGATCGGCATAGATTACGGACGCATGTGGATTTTCAGAATAAATCTGTTCACAAAGATCGAGATCGATGACGACGCCATCAGGCAGTGTATCCTCTTTCAATTGGCCGCCAATTCGGGGCATCTCCGCCGGCCAGATGCTCCACGGAGATTCCAAATCGAGATAATGTTCCTGAAACTGCCAGATAAATCTGGGAAGGTTTTTACTTCGATGCAAAGCGGCGATGTAATCGATTCTGGCGCCCTGATCGATTCCCCAGTTCCGGCGTCGAATCACTCTTACCTCTTGCCCCATCGTCCAACCTTGTTTTTGCGCAAACTCAGCGACAATTTGCTTTTGGGCAGCGTGATTCTTCGAACAATCGAGAACGATTAAACGATCGCGATCCGGTTTGAAGTTATGAATCTTGTCGAAATTTTCGAGGAAGGAACCGATCCGTTCAAAGTTAAAGACTACAATGTGAAACCGAAGCGCCGAGTGTTGGTTCTGCAAATCTGAATCATCGCTCTTCATATCAAATCACATTGAATTACCCGACTGGTCTCCTGGGACGAAGAGCATGAAATTGTCTACCAGCCACGGCAACTTTGTAGAGATCTCGGAGGAGCGCTTCATGTCTGACGTAAAGTCGTTGGTGGCCCTGTGATCATAACTCCAACCGCGCGACTCGAATAGTTTTATCCAAAACTCCTTCGGCTGACAATTAATGTGGCCGTCTCCCCACTGTCCCGGTTTTGCCGCACTGAAAACAATCGACCGCGAAGCGCTGCCAGTCAGATTCTGAACTAACACCGGCGCTGCTTTCTTTGGCAGGTGTTCAGCCACTTCCGTGGAGATAACGAGATCGCGAATTTCAGTTTTAATTGGTTGGGATAAATCCCTGATCAGAACTTTTTCGCGCAGGCTACTGTCGATGAAATTGAGGGAGGCTTCCGAACCTTCGAAGCCCGCAACATCAACTCCTCTTTCTGCCAGAAACTGGAGTAAAAAGCCATTGCCACAACCAAAGTCCAGAACTGATCCGGGATGAAACCGGTCGAATATCAGTTCGGCCAGGTCCTGATAAGCCGGCTTGAGTTTGACGTGTTCCTGGTAGAAACCTTCATCGTAGAAGTTTCCCGTAATGATTCGCTTAACACCACGGGTTTTGAACTGATACCAAATGAGATTGACGTCTCTCGTAGAAGGACTTTCCGCGATCCAACGTCGAATCGGGCGTGTGCCTCGTTGAATAATCTGACGTAACATTTCTAATTCACTGATAACGCCGGTTTGGGCGCGAGCAACTGACGGATAATTCCATCCAGTTGTTCGGCGCGCTTCTGATACGTGTGATCGCGCAAGGCGCGACGCTGGCCCGCAGCGGCGATACTTTGAAGCTCATCTTCGTGATCGAGCAAGTATCGAACTTTTTCAGCACATTCTTCTGCGCTGCGGTAGGCGATCACTTCCACGTCAGGAACAAAAATTTGCGGTAGATTGATTTTCCAGTCAGTAATTAGGCAAGTTCCCATGCCAGTGGCTTCAAAAAGCCGAATATTACCTGCATAGTCCTCGGCACAGTCGATGTGTTTGTTTAGATTAATCCTGGACCGCCATAGAATTTTGAAGTACTCCAGGGCCAGTACAGGTTCATGAAATCGACCTTCGTACTGTTGCATTAACGAAGTTGCAGCGGGCCCTTTGTACGACTCAGTTCGGCTCAAGCGTGACAGCCCGTTGCCCGATCCTCCAAATGCCTTCTGTGCTTCCCTGGTTAAGCGGCCCAGTATTCTCCCTCCGAGCGTCGGGTTGCGTGGCTCGCTGATGGTTCCCCAAATCTCCAGGTTGGTAGACGCCAACAGCTCTTTGACCAATGCGAGCCGTTCATTGTGAAAGCCATTCTTCAGGACGAAATTGCCGACAAACGTGAAGTCAACGTCTCGGTTCTGATTCTGGTCCATGTGGCCCAGAATTGAAGGTTCAAAGGCATGCATCATGAGGTCTGCGTTCGCTCCGTTGGCCCTGAGCCGGTCAACAAAGAGCGGCGTACAGGTCAGCATCAAATCGACGTCTTTAAAGAGTGTGTAATCGTCTGTTGGCGCCGCACGCCAACCTATTATCTTGATCGGCTTCGGTGAGGTATCCCGGAGAAACTGGCGGTACGCGACATCGAAATAATAGAGGTCGTCAAGAAAGATAACATCAGGCTGAAGGGTTTTTATTTGCGCCGAAAGGATATCTTTGAGCCAGTCTCGATCGTTGTATTTAACACCGTGTTCTTTGGCCCAAAGCTTCTGCAGGAACTCGAAGTCGATGCAGACGTCCTGGGCTTCATAACCCAGTGAGGCCAGGCCGGGGGAATAATAAGTGTTCCATCCAACACACTTCTTCAGGAACAAGTCAAAGAGTTCGTCATACGAGAGAGATTTATATTCCGGATGCTCCCTGCAAAATGCTTCGATGTAAACGTCGCCAGTGGCCTGGATTTTTAGAAACCGATAACCCATTCTTTAGCTTCATCCACGACTGTCAGCCTTCTGCGCGACGATCAAATTCCAACCAAAACAGCAATTGAGCCATTTTTTCAACGCCTGATCCAGCGTATTCACACGCTCCATCAACCAGGGCGGACAGAGCGCTGCTTCGAGCCTGCCGGCGTTAAGTTCAAATTTCCCGTGATATGCGATCACCTGTAGTACCGGGTAAACAAAAGTTCGCAATGGAATCGACAACAACCCATTCCACCAATCGTTTACAAAATGACCGATAGTCATGTCGCGGTCCACGATGCGGAATCCATTTGCCTGAAAGAACTGATCCCATTCCTCCGGCGACCTGAATTGAATGTGCGGCACACCTGGCTCCGGCACAACGCCACGCTTCATCTGCCAGGCCAGCGAACGTTTGAAATATCTTTCGAACAGACTTCGTCTATTAGGAACGATCGTAAACAAAAAGCCTTCCGGGGAAAGAATCTTACTGAATGCCTGTATATAACTCGCAGGGTCCTGCAAATGCTCAATCACATCGAAGGCGATTACCAAATGCAGTGAATCAGGAGCGTGTTGATTAGTAAGATCTGTCAGCGAGCCCGAGCGGAGCACTGGTTTAGAAGGTGTCCCCGTCCAATCGTAGGATTCGAAATAACGATTCAAGACAATATCGTTCAGGTCGAACGAGTTCACCTTAAACCCGCGCCGGGCGAGCTCATAACTGTCTCGCAACGAACCCGCGCCAAAATCCAATGCCACGGGAGCTTCGAATTCATTCTGTAAAAGGCCCAAACGGTTTTCGAAAAGCGACCAGCGATAGCGCACATTTCGCGTGTTGCAGCCATACAATTTTGAGATGTCGCTGCGGCGATCGAAGATCAATGGAACCGAATTTTCTGAAGACGACTCGACGGTCGCTACACTCCGGTCTGAAATATCCGACGTGGTCCTTTCACGCTTTATTAATCGAACTACTTCCGCGATGAGCAGAAACGGAAGGAACAGCAGAAACAACACAATCCACGTCAAGCCCACCGCTAACAAAACAACTGCGGCCCAAACTACTCGAAAAGAGGAGCGCAGCAGTTTTGTGGCGCCCGTGTTTACGCGAGGTGTAATGGCATGGGGGGGTGTCATAACACAGTCAGTACCCCACCTCGCGGTAGCGGGTGGGTGCGCCGCTTTCAAGACGTTCTTAAACGGCTTTGCCGGTTTCGGTATATGCCGCGGCTACCGCGTTGCACACGGCCTCGATCTGTTCCTCTCCTAGTTCTGCATACATCGGCAGGCTCACAACCTCCTGCGCAGCTCGTTCCGTAACCGGAAGATCAAATGACGACCTGCGATGTTCGTAAGCCGGCTGCAAGTGTAAGGGGACAGGATAATGTATTCCGGTTGCGATACCTTCATTCTTGAGGAGCGACTGCAAGCGTTCGCGTTCATCTACGCGGATGACGAATAAATGCCAGACGGTCTCAGCGTTTTTCGCCACCGTGGGCAGGACAATCCCCGGTTGCGTGAGTTGCTCCATATACGCATCCGCGATTTTCCGTCTCTTGCTATTCCACTCGTCGAGGTAACGAAGCTTCACACGCAAAATCGCGGCTTGCACTCCATCAAGACGACTGTTCACGCCTTCCATCTTGTGCGTGTATTTTTCGAGCCGGCCGTGATTCGCGAGCATGCGAACATGCTCCATCAAATCTTCATCCTGACTGACCACTGCGCCCGCATCGCCAAAAGCGCCGAGATTCTTTCCCGGGTAAAAACTGAACGTCGCGGCATCGCCGATGGAACCGACGCGTTGACCACGCCAACGTCCACCATGCGCCTGTGCAGCGTCTTCGACGACTTTCAATCCATGCTTGCGAGCGATCTCCATGATCGCGTCCATGTCGCACGACTGGCCGTAGAGATGAACCGGCACGATTGCTTTTGTTCGCGGAGTTATCGCCGGCTCGATCTTGGCTGGGTCCATCAACATCGTGTCGTCGAGGACATCGATGAAGATCGGCACGGCGCCTGTCATCCCGATTGCTTCGGAGGTCGCGATGAAAGTATGCGCGACGGTGATCACTTCATCGCCTGGGCCAATGCCGAGTGCGCGCAACGTCAGGTAAAGAGCGTCAGTGCCGTTGCCGACACCCACACACGCTTTCGCTTCACAATAAGCGGCAAAATCATTCTCGAAACTGCGCACAGCCTCGCCGCCGACGAAGGCGCTGCTGTTGATTATGTCCTGGATAGCCGCATCGATTTCGGGCTTGATAGTTTGGTACTGGTCGAAAAGACCGACGAGTGGAATCTGTGTAGTCATCTGTTCTTCTTAGTGTGGCGAATTAGTGTGACCGGGGCTTGCTGGCCCGGATAATCAAGCGGCTGCCGAGATACTTTATCGGTGAAACTGCCGCGAGCTTCTCCAGCATGTGGATGAAATCGCGCGACGACGTCGACAGATCCTTGCTGAAAAGATCTGGTTGGCCCATGAGCCCGCCGGCAAAGTAATCGATAACGAGGCCGTCCTTTTTGAGTTCTCGCGCCAAGCCCACCGGGTTTTGAAAACGACCCTTCGTAGGGTTCTGGAACTTGTGTTGGTAATACTTCTTCAAACCGTATATTGAAAGGCGGTTGTAAGTCAAAAGCACGAGATCGCCGCCCGGCTTCAAAATTCTCGCAAACTCTGCGACAGATTCACGCCAGTTAAAAACATGCTGCAGCACGCGCGAACAAACGATCAGGTCGTATGAATTGTCGGGAAGCTCGATTCGTGAGGCTTCCTGGCAGAGCACGGTGTCGAATGGAACACCGAGTTTCTGCGCGGCTTGCGAGGCCTGGTCCAGTTGCTTTGAAGAGATGTCCATGCCGGTTACGCGAGCTGCATGCGGCGCGTAGATCGGCAACAAACGGCCATCGCCGATACCGACATCGAGAGCGCGATCGTACTTCCTGCCTGCGAGGGCCTTTGCGAGCGCCGCTTTTTCGAGAGTATCGATAACTTGTCCGCGCGCGGGTTTGAACCAACTGTCGTAATCAGTCGTGTTCCACGTGTCGCGTTTGAAGCGCGCAAATTCATCGCGATCCTGGTTAACTCTTTCGGTCATTCTTAAACTCCAAAGTATTCTTTGAGTGTCTCTTTGTCGTCCGGCCTGATCAATAACTCCGGCAACTGCGAAGGGTAGAAGACGTTCATCCCCTGTCCTTCGCTCAGTGTCAATTCGTCGAGTTCCGCCGACAACTCGCCGACGAATGCGAATTCTCGTTTGTTGTTTTGTACAAACTCTCGAAAGAGACCGAAGTTCTTCATGTCGAAATCGATCTCTTCTTTAACTTCGCGCGCGACGGCTATTACCGCCGTCTCTCTTTCCTCAATCGTACCGCCAAACAGACTCCAATAACCCGGGTATCTTATCGCCGGATTGTCATCGCGCTGCTGAAGTAAGACCTGGCCGCGGCTGTTTATCAGAATCGCGCTCACACCCTCCCCCGACGTGTTGCTCAGCCGTTTCTGAAGCTCGAGATATTTCTGGACGTCGGGGGGTTCGGAAAAATCATAACGCATTCCGCGCAATAAATAGATCAACGCCTCGTGTTTGGCGGTGATGTCTTCGAGATAGTCGCGGAAAATGTGTTCCCGGTTCAAGCCGTCGAAGGAGGGAAGAAAGTCGAGTGCTTCCTTTCTGAAGAAGACGCAGCCGGTGGAGTTGATGCCGAGACCAGCGGTGTTGTCGGTGTAGTTTCGATACTCGTAAAGGTTGTCGTCGAGGTTGCGATGAGCGGAGATGACGTACGACTTTCGATCGCGTTGCTCGTTTGGAGTGACGGTTGCGAGCAGGATAAAAGCGGGTTTGCGAGACTCGAATATCTCTTTGGCACGCCTCAGATCTTCAGCATCTGTGTAGATGTTATCGGGACAAAGGACTACGAAATCATGATCGATCTGATTGGCGGCAGTGGCGATCGCGTGTGCGAGCCCGAGCGGCTGTTCCTGCCGGGCAGTGCTGACCTCGATCCCAAAATTACGCGCCGAGAGAAACTCAACAACGCTCTCGCCAAGATGCCCAACCACCACCACAACCTTCGCAACACCAATCGCCTTCAACGCCTCAATCGATCTCTCGAGCAACGTCTGCCCCTCAATCTCGATCAGCGCCTTGGGTAAACTTCCCCCCATCCTCGTCGCTTTCCCCGCCGCGGGAATAATTCCAATCAACATAAAGTAATGTAGAACGTACTGTGGGGGCGGCCCTCCGTGGCCGCCCGTGGGTTTTGAGCATGTTCGCCA
>DATEIS010000349.1:0-23786 GCA_035278765.1 Pyrinomonadaceae bacterium
CGTGGTTTTGATCATGTTCATAAACACAGACGCCGTCCGTTTCGTGAACATCGACACAAGCCACGGGCGGCCACGGAGGGCCGCCCCTACAGTTACGCCCAATACACCAAGCACAAAACCCGACATTCGTGCTAGCATCCACGCGCCCTATGATCCGTTATCTACTGGCTCTCATAACTGCCCTATTTGCTTGCCAGTTTGTATTCGCGCAGCAAACGAATCCGGTCGATCGCAAAGTCGCGAATCCGATGACGGATACTCCCAACGTCAATCCTTTAAATACAGATCAACCGCAGCGCCGCCCGAGGCCGCCAGGCGGTGTGCAGGGCGTTTCTACGGATGAACTCAAGGTTTCTGCCGCGAAGGAGAGTGGGTCAGGTCCGGAAAACGCGCGCGTCGTCCTCTACGAAGGCAACGTCGACATTCGTATCGGCACTTATCGCTTGCAGGCAGACAAGGTCACCGTTTACGACGCGGAGAACAGAGTAGTCGCGGAAGGCAACGTCGTTTTCGATCAAGCCGATCAGCAACGTATCACCGGATCGCGTGGCGAGTGGAACTATCGCACCAAGACTGGTTACTTCGTCGACTCAACCGGCTACACAAACCAGACGCAAGACGGCACGCGTATTTATTTCACCGCGGATCGCGTTGAGAAAGTCAGTCTCGACACGATTGTTGCGACGAACGTTCAGGTAACCGCTTGTGACGAAGACGTTCCGAAGTGGAGTTTTCACGCGAGCAAGACGCGCATCAAAACCGGCGACCGCGTTTACGTCTATGGACCGAAATTGAAACTGAAAAGCGTTCCCGTGTTCTACCTGCCGTATGCTTCGGTTTCGATCAAAACGCGCGATCGCGCTTCGGGATTTTTGACGCCGACGTTTGGTGGCTCGGGCGCGAAGGGCGCGCGGTTGTCGAACGGCTACTATCTAACACTTGGCCGCTCAGCGGATTTCACCTTTCGCAGCGACATCTACACTTCGCGCGGACTCGGATTTGGCGGTGACCTGCGCACTCGCGCCAACTCGCGTTCGTATCTCAACTTCGGATTCTACGCCGTCAAGGATCGGATCTTCGGACCATCGGCCGACGAAGCTCATCCCGATCAAGGCGGCTCGAGTCTTTATGTCGACGGCGTGCACTATTTCAAAAACGGTTTCATCGCCGTAGCTGACGTCAACATCACTTCCAACCTCGCCTTCCGGCAGGTGTTCTCAGACAACATTCAACAAGCGATCTCGCCGGAAGAGACTTCGCAGGTTTTCATCAACAAGGATCACAACGAGTACAGCTTTAACTTTCTCGCGCGCACGCAGGTGACGTCGCTTACGAATGCGCGTATTCGTATCCGCCAGCTGCCGAGCATCAGCATCGACAAGCGTCCGGGCATCGTTAGTTTTTTCAAGAATCTTCCGCTCTATTTTTCTTTCAGTGGTTCTGCTGATGGTGTAAGCCGGAAAGAGACTGTTGAAGATGCGGTGCAGTTTGTGAATGACGTCGGCGGGAATCCGATCATCACGCCGTCGATTGTGCAGCGACTTGATCTGCATCCGCGATTCGAGTTGCCGCTGAATTTTGCCGGCTGGACTGTCACTGCGTCCGGCGCCGGTCGCGTGACGTTCTATTCCAACTCACTCGATCCAAACAACCGTGATGTGCTGAGCCGAAACCTTACGAGATCTTACGGTGAGTTTGAACTCGATGTGCGGCCGCCGGCGTTTGCGAAGGACTTTCATCGTGGTGGGAATTTCTTCTTTCGTCACGTGATCGAGCCGTATATCACCTATCGAAAGCTCACCGGCATTAACAACTTCGATCGCATTATCCGCTTCGACTACATCGACGCCATCGCTGACACCAACGAGATCGAGTTTGGCATTGCCAATCGGTTCTTCACCCGTCGCTCGACTGAAAACGTCAGCGACGTGCCCGTGAAAGACACTAACGGGCAGGACAAACCGTTGCTGTCGAGCCAGCCGTACGAAGCGTTGACGATCACGCTACGCGGCAAATACTTTTTCGATCCATTCTTTGGCGGCGCTCTCCTCACTAACCGTCGCAATCAGTTTTATCCGCTAAACACGCTCTCGGGATTTGTTTACGGTGGCGTCCCACGCCGCTTTTCACCAATCAACATCGATGCTCGTTATCGTCCGCGAAGACATTTGTTTGTTGATTTCCGAACTGATATCGACACGCGTAGCGGCCAAATGCGCGCCCTCTCGACGACTTTTGGACTTACGCGATCGGTGTTTGAGATTTTTCAGAGTTTTTATTACACGCGAGCGATCGAGCTCACACCCGACCTCGTGAGGTTTGCTGATTTGCGTGGTCTGGAACCGGGAACTGTACGTGGTTCGCAGTGGAGCCCGTCAGCGTTTCTGGGCAATCGTGACCGCGGCTGGTACGGCGGCGCGTCGTTCTTTTTCGACTTTCAGAAGCGACCCGGCAGAGGCGACAGCTCGCTCATCAGCTCAACTGTGACGCTCGGGCATGCGTGGGATTGTTGCGCCGCGACAGCTCAGTTTTCCACATTCAACGTCGGTCTTCGCAAAGAGAATCGAGTCGTTTTCGCCTTCCGTCTCAACGGCATCGGCAGCTTCGGAACCGAGCAGATCGGCCAGCGCTACCGGTAGTCTTGACTTACACGAATCCCGCCCACGGCAGTGGGCGGATGGTTCAAGTCCTTTCTATAACCTCCTCCCAAGACGACGCTCTGAATCCCGCCAACGGCAGTTGGCGGATCGTTCAAGTCCTTACTATTTATTCAAGTCCCGCGTTTGTAGTTCGCTGGTTGTTGATGAATAGTGCGGACCTGAAAACATCCGCCCACTTACCGTGGGCGGGATTACAACCCGAAGAAGAAGCTGTTTGGTAGAAAGGACTTGAACGAATCCGCCCACTACCGTGGGCGGGATTTTGCGCAAACCACGCGGTGCCGCAAAACTTTGCCTTGAACCAAGTCCCATGGCGCGTCATAATACGAGGGCAACCAAGTCGGTTGCCTTTGCCTCAAAGTTCGGCTTCACCTGAAGGCCCAGCGGTAAGTCTAAGAGTAAGCGACGCATATAGCCCCGATTTTTGTGCGTCAGAAGATCACATACGGCAAATCCACGGTTCTCCCGGCTCCCACATTGGGTGTCCAATCAACCACGAAGAGGGACGAATGAATAAGCGTAAGAAAGCAAAGAAGAGTGATTTCGTGACAGCCCGTCGTAAACCGGCACTAATCGCTTTGGCTGCGGTGGTGGTGGTTATCGGAGCAATATCGGCTGTCTCCCGCCAATTAGTTGCCGGGAAACAAAGCGCGCAGCCAGAGAATATTGTCGCGTCGAAAGATTCGAACCCTAAAAAATATATGACAGTAAAAGTCGCCGGCCAGGACGTTCAGGTGGATCCGCAAACAGGAAAACTGAAGCCGCTCAGCGCCCAGGAAGCTCAAAATCTGGCCGAGGGTCTCAAGAAAATGGTGAACAAGTCGGCTGATGGACTTACCGAAGTCCAACACGAAGACGGTTCAACTTCGATGGATCTCGAAGGCCGCTTCCGAAACGTCGTTGTCGCTCGTGAAAGGGAGGACGGCTCGCTTTCAATGGAGTGCGTTGACAATCCTAAGGCGGCCGCCTCGGCGTTAGGAATTGATCAGAAACTTCTGGAAGAACCAAAGAAGGTTCCCACCGTACCACAGCAGAACTAACTGACAATGAATAAGCATTTACTCTCCAGGCAGCGTGTGCTCCTGTTCGCGTTTGCGACAATTCTGTTCGTGTCCTCATCCGCTGTTGGCGCGGTAACGGTCACTATTAAAAATAACGACCTGCCAGGTGTTGGTTTTAACGACACTTCACCCCGGTCTCCGGTTGGCGGAAATAGCGGCACCACGTTGGGACAGCAGCGATTCAATGCCCTTCAACATGCGGCAAATATTTGGGGCGCGGTTCTGACAAGCAACACGCCGATCGTCATCGGTGCAACGTGGGATTCCTTGCCGTGCGAAGCTACAGGAGGCACGCTCGCCTCGGCTGGAAGCAATAGCGGGACAAGGAACTTTCCGGGCGCGACTTTCTCGAATACATGGTACCCCGTGGCACTTGCAAACGCGCTTTCAGGAATCGATCGAAACGGCACTGGGGTCGAAATACTTGCCGAGTTCAATATCAACCTCGGCACCCCGGGCTGTCTTAGTACCAGAACCTGGTACCTCGGACTGGATAATAACCATGGTAGCACTGGCGTTGATCTCGTCACTGTTGCCCTGCACGAGTTTGCTCACGGACTTGGCTTTTCCTCGTTCACCAACGAGGCAACGGGAGTGCAGCCTTCAGGATCGCCCACCATCTTCGACCGATTCCTGCTCGACAACACCACCGGCAAACTCTGGCCTCAGATGACTGACGCCGAACGGCAAGCGTCTGCGATCAACTTCCGTAATTTGGTTTGGATCGGTTCTCAGGTAACTGCGAATGTGCCCAACGTTTTGAGTTCTGGTTTTGATGCGTCGAGTCGGGCACGTGTGTTTACGCCCAATCCCGTTGACCCGGGATCGTCAGTCTCGCACTTTGACACGGGCCTGACGCCGAATCAGTTGATGGAACCAAACATCAGCAGTAATCTGACGCACAGCATCTCGGCGCCACAGGATCTTTCTTTATATCTGATGATGGATATCGGTTGGAACACCGGCCCCCCGCCCTCGCCAACACCGACGCCCTCGCCACCACCCAACGACAATTTCGCCAACGCGCAAGTTATTAGCGGGTGCTCGGGTTCCGTGACTGGCACTAACGTGGGTGCTACTCAAGAATCCGGAGAAATAAATCACTTACTGCCTGATGACGGCGGCACTCATTCCGTGTGGTATCGATGGCAGGCACCCGTCACTGCCGAGGTTAATATCACCACGGCTGGAAGCAACTTCGACACCGTGCTCGGAGTTTACACAGGGACGGCAGTTAATAACCTAACGGTCGTTAAACAAAACGACGACGTGACTCCTACCGTCGTGCTAACCAGCACGGTCACGTTCAATGCCACAGCGGGTACCATTTACAGAATCGCTGTAGACGGATTCGACAGCGGCGAAGGCGGGGACGCTGGTTCAGTTACGCTGAACTGGAACCAGTCCAACTGCACTAGTTCACCGCCACTACAGCTCATACTCGAAGTGTCGGGACCAGCCCTGGATCAGGCGGCCGCATTCGACTCGATACTGTGGCTAAGAGATCCTTTCCCGGTCATCAATAGCAGCAATCTGCTTGTGCCGGTGTCGGATCCAAACACGAGGGTTGCGGTCTTTGTGGCGAACATGCCGAACGTGCCGGCGTCTTCAGTTGTGGTTAATTTGATCGACAGTAATAACGCGTCGTTCAATATAACTCCCGTGGCTGTGCACGAGTTTACTGATTTACAATTCACGCAGGTGACGTTCCGTCTCCCGAATGGGCTGGCGGCAGGTACCTGTAGGGTCAAGGTGTCAACACAAACCCTGACCAGTAATACGGCGACCTTCAGAATTCTCTGATAGAAAGAGAACATGAAGTCAGGCACGAATAAAATTCAGACCATGGCCCGGATTGGAGCATCAAAAGGCTAATTTCCGGGTCATTTGTCGCGCCAAATTCGATAAAGAAGGCAAGGGCTAAACAGTGTTGACAGAATGGTTAAAGCGCAAGTATAGTTCTGGTCAGCGCCCAGAAAGGACGCCTAGCCTCATTCCTAAAACTGAACCGCTCCCCAGGTTCTCCATGTTGGAGTTGAATATGAAGAAGATTGTTGTCGCATCGTTCCTACTGGTGCTCGTTTCTTTCGCCGGTTTCGCACAGACGCCGCCGACGTTGAGAATTGTCACCGAAACACCCGGCCTTCCGTCAGAGTTATTTTATGGCGATATAAAGGTCAAGCCACTGCGATTGAGGCCAGGCACAAATCAAGTCATAACTATTAATGACTTCGATTTCTTCGTGTCGCAGCAGTACATCGACTTCCTGAAGCGTTTTCCGGAACCGGAAGGTTTGAAGTTTTATCTCGACACGCTGAATCCCAATACGATCTGTGCGCCCGCAATGGATATCGAGTGCGTAAAGACGCTTAGGGGTATCGTGGCTGCGAATTTCTTCCGTTCGCCGGAGTTCCAGCGTAAAGGCTCATATGTGATGTTCCTTTACATGGTTTCTCTCGGCCAACGTCCGCAAACCGTGGCTGAGTTGGGCGACCCGTCCAAAATTGACCGTCCGCATTATGCTGAGTTCATGACGGATCTGGCAGCAATCTCAACACCGAATGACGATCCCGCCCTGACTGAGCAGAAGAAGAACCAGCTCGCTGATGCGTGGATGCTGCGTCCCGAAGTTCTTGCCAAGTATCCGGCCAGCATGACGAATGCGACCTTCGTGCAGACGTTGCTGAACACTGCGGGCGTAACGAATCCAAATCAGGCTCAATTGGTTGCAGACCTGAACGCAGGTACCAAAACACGTGCTCAGGTGTTGCGAATCATTGCTGAGAGCACGCAGGTCAGTGACAAGTTTTACAAGCCGGCATTTGTGACGATGGAATACTTTGGTTTCCTCCGTCGCGATCCCGAGCCCTGCGTTGGCAGTCCTGACCCGGCGAACTGTGGTTACATCTTCCACAACGCTCGCTTCAATCTGGCCATCGATCCCGCGGTCATCGAGAACGTTATCGTGCGCGGTTTCATGGAATCGCCGGAGTACCTGAACAGGTTCTAAGCGGAACGATAGCAGCATAACTCTTGAGGCTGGCATTCTCTGGAATGGCCAGCCTCAATACTTTTAAACGATACTCCTGATATGGACGTCGGACTGGATGGTATTCCGCTGAGTCAATCACTGACAGGTGTGGGCCATTACACTTTGGAGTTGGCCCACGCGCTCGCGCGGATTGCTCCGGAAGACAGGTTTGAGTTGGTCTCTCCGTTGCCGAGTTTGCATCGACCCGAATTGCCGTCAAACCTGCACATTACTCAGGTGAGTGTAAACAGACTAAATCGTCGTTTCTGGTGGCAGGTGGGACTGCCTCGATTGATTAAACGATCTCGATTCAGTGTCTTTCATGGCACTAATTACAGTGTTCCGCTGCAGAAGGTGTGTCCGACCGTCGTTACCATTCACGATCTTTCGCTTCTTCTCTGGCCGCAGACACACGAGCAACACCTTGCGCGCCGTGCACGGTTGCGACTGCCGTTAATGGCTCGCAGAGCGGATGCGATCATCGTGCCTTCGCAAAGTGTAAAGACGGAAGTTCATGAGCATCTCGGAATCGATGAAGCAAAGATCACCGTGATACCTGAAGCGCCGCGCTCCTCATTTTGGCAAGTAACGGGTGAAGAAGCGGTTGCAGTTCGACGACGGCTAAACATTGGTGATGACTTCATCCTGTTTGTCGGCACGATCGAACCGCGCAAGAACCTGTTGACGCTTGTGCGTGCGTTTGAAGAAATCGTCCGCAATGGTGTGTCGCAGACGCAACTCGTACTTGTCGGCAATGAGGGTTGGTTGACAGGTGAGTTACATGACTTCTTAAAGACCGCCCGTTTTCGCGAGCGTGTAAGATTCGTGGGCTATCTTGCCGATGATGATCTGCGAGCACTCTATTCCTCGTGCCGTGTGTTTGTTTACCCGTCGCTGTATGAGGGATTTGGTTTACCGCTGCTGGAGGCAATGGCATGCGGCGCTCCAGTTATCACAAGCGACATACCGAGTGTTCGTGAGACTGTGGGAGATGCGGCACTTCTGGTTCCACCAACCGATATTAATGAGTTGGCACGCAGCATTACGCGACTGTTAGAGAATTCTATCGAGCGAGAACAACGGTCCGCGGCGGGTAAACAACATGCCTCGAAGTTCTCCTGGGAAAAAGCGGCCGCTGCTACATTGAAGGTTTACCAGCAGTTTAGTCGAAAACAAACGAGAATCTCTTCTTGATGTATTCCCGCCGGCTCGCGAGGCTCAGTCTCCACGCATCTGCGTCGACCACGAAGTGAGCCATCGTCGCTCCCAGCACAGCTCCAAACAAGAAATCCGCGAATCTGGCATAAGCCCAAGTGCTCTGAACTACTTCAAAGCCTCTCAGGTCGTTCACACGCCAGAACGCGAAGCCAACGATTATCAGCAGTACCGCGAGTTGCGCGAGGCTTTTGTAGGAAAATGATTGCGTTGGATCTCCGGTCGTGGCTGAAATCACACCCATGAAGATGATGTACTGAATGCCGTGCGCCATCGCATAACTGAGGAAGCCGATGTTGTTGTCGGTCGAGATGAATACCGGCAGAAAGAAAAATACGCTGGTAAAGAAAAGACAGGTTTTGAGAAACGTGGTGTGCTTGAAGAACTTTATGTAGACCACCAGACTGAAGATAGGAACCGCAAAGAATGCGATCGTTCCAACTTGATAGAGCAGATCAAAGGCGCGATGCAGATACTGCGGCGCGACTGCCGTTCCCAGTATTTTGAACGTCCCGAGAATTGCCAGAATGGTCCCGAATTCAATTGCGAGCTTTTCCTCTTTGCGCGGACCAGTTCCCGTTTCTGCGATCGAAGCGAAGGCGTAGATTCCGACATTCTGCCGGCCGTAGTGAAATGCCTGCCAGCCCCAGTAGAAGAGCAAAACAAACGCTTGCGTGACTTGGTTCGCGAAAGCGAATACCAGGCCGGTGATGATGATTAAGACGATCGGAACGTAGATGTATCTAAATGCATGGTTCTTTCTGATGTCGGAAAAATTTTTGTCGAGATAAAAGAACAAGGTCGCGGGGACGTGAGCGGTTCCGAGGAAAAGGAAAACAGTTTTGATGCCCGCGAACCCGGTAAGCTCACCGCGAGTGGGCACTATGAAAATGAAAAACGCGATTGGCAGCCAGGTCGATACTAATAGTGCGACCAGGAACGAACGTTTGAGTCGCACGTTCTTTGCAATCTTCCGCCCTTCAACTTCGAGCGCCATTGGGTTTGAGGATAAGTTCTCCATACGGTCTACGCGTTTACTGCCTCAACTGTTGCGCGACGGATCCCGATTCGTCGCAGCGAAGCGGTGGCGTTTAGGTTCGCCACACCTTCCATAGCCGTGGCGCTGATCACACGGAAAAATAGCGCTCCATCGAGCCAGTCAAAACTGATTGCGTCGACGCTGTGCACGCCGAATGTTAATGAATAAGAGTCCGGCGCGAGCCAGCACGAGAATGCAAAACTCACTTCGACGACCTCGCCTCGTTGCGCGGGTCCGAAGTTTACTTGTTGCAAGTCAGTGTTCGTGCCGTAAAGATGAATGCCGTGCCGGTTTCGAATCAGGAAGCCACAAACGGGTGCTTCCACGTCGTCGTGAAAGACAAGACGAACGCGTACGATAACCTCTTCGCCCGATTCGACAAACTCAATTCTTTGGTGCGCTGCATTGAGCAATTCGACGGCGATGATTTCTGCGCGGCCGTCGCCATGACGATACGAGTAAGAAAGTTTCGGAACCGCTTCAGTGTCGAGTTCTTTTAGCGGCGCGCTTGAAACTTCCTCCGTCAATTCATAGGCGCTTTCGCGGGCCATGATCAGTTTTTGATAGCGATTAAGAACATCGGCAGGTTTGCCAATCGCCTCCAGACGACCGTTATGAAGCAGCAGAGCGCGTGAGCATAAGGCACGAATGGCATTCGGATCGTGTGAGACGAGCAAAATCGTCATGCCGCTCTCTTGCATCTCGCGTATTCGCCTCAGGCAGCGATGTTGAAACATAGCGTCGCCGACGGCGAGTGCTTCGTCGACGATCAGGATTTGCGGCATTGCGCTGATGGCGGTGGCAAAGGCCAATCGCACGTACATGCCGCTCGAATAAGTTTTAACTGGCTGATTGATGAACTGGCCGATCTCTGCAAAGCGCTCGATAGACGGGAGCATCGCCTCGGTTTCGGCGTGTGAAAAGCCCATCAGCGACGCGTTCATGAAAACATTTTCTACGCCCGTAAACTCCGGGTTGAAACCCGAGCCGAGCTCGAGCAGTGCCGAGATGCGTCCGGCATGCGAGGTTGTGCCTTCCGTTGGTTGCAGGGTACCCGCGACGATTTGAAGTAGAGTCGATTTGCCGGAGCCGTTAGGTCCTACGATGCCGAAAGTTGTGCCTTTCTCGACTTCGAACGAGACGTCACGCAGCGCCCAGAATTCCCGGTGCGTCCGCCAGCGCCCGCGTGTCATCATCTCTTTGAGGCGATCTGAAGCGCGATCGTAAATCCGGTATTGCTTCGAAACACCTTCAACTCGGAGGACAGGTTCCATTGGCGGTTATTATCCACAGATTACACAGATTTCATAAACCAATCTGTGTAATCTGTGGACAGAAATGCGACCCGAGTTAAGACGCCTGACCATTTTGAGATAGAATTCCCCGCGTAATGACTACAGACAGGCTTCACATCGGCAGCTCAGATCTGGACGTCGAGCGTCTGATGCATGAGATACGCCAAAATGTCGCGAGACAACCGTTGCCGCAGGAATCGGTTAGCGTGCGACCCGCTGAAGTTAACGGCTCACTGAAGTTGCAGCCTGCGTTTCATACTAATCACGACAAGAAATATCACGTTAATGATTTGTTGAAATTTCATGGTGAAGACTTTGTGCGTAATTCCTACCGGGCGCTTTTATTGCGAGAGCCTGACAGCGCCGGCATGACCGAACATCTGCAAAGTTTAGCCACCGGCCGTTTTAATAAAATCGATGTTCTTTCGAGTCTGCACAACTCGCCTGAAGGTCAACGGAGCGGCGTAATAGTCGAGGGCCTCTCAACTCCGGCCACGATAAGACGTCTCGGACGCGTCCCGGTTCTCGGTTATTTGATTCGCATGATCATCGCTGTGCTTCGTTTGCCTTCTTCGGTGCAGTATCAAAATCAATTCGAGCAATACTCATTGTCTCTGCAACAGCGCATTGTCGATCATCAAAATCAGAATCACAGAGACTTGACTAACACCCTCTCGCAACTCGCGGCCGACATGAGCGAGACTGCACAAACGGTTACCAAGCAACAACAGGCCATCGAGTTAGCATTGCGTCAACACGAAGAGTTAGCTGCACGGCATAACGAGTTGGCCGGCTGGCATAACGAGTTGACCGCGTGGCACACCGATCTGGCAAACACCCTCGGACCACGTTTTGACGAAGCACGGCGTTACGTCGATGATTCAGCAGCACGCCTCGCAACTCAAACACAGGAGCTCCGCGATCAACACCAGGCTATCAGCAATCGACAAGATGCAGATAAACAGGAACTTCTGGGCCAGCAACAGCAGCTTAGCTCCGAGCAAATAACAAAACACGAGCAACTTAGATCCGAGCTCGCCGAGCAAGTCACAAAACAACAGCAGCTTCGTTCGGAGATAGACGAGCAATTGCAGCAATTCGCTAAGCGCCAACAGCGAGCACATGACGAACTCGCAGCACAGGAAGCGCGACTGGGAGTCTTGCTCGAAGAAGTAAATCGGAATGCAGACACTAGCCCCTCTTTTGCTCAACTCGCAGCAGAGGAATCAGACCATCTGCTCGACGGCTTCTACGCCTCATTCGAAGATCAGTTTCGCGGTGAGCGCGACGAAGTACGGCGGCGACTCGAGGTCTATGTTCCGACTCTTAAAGAAGCAAAGATAACGGGTGACGTTCTCGACATCGGCTGTGGACGCGGCGAGTGGTTGCAGTTGCTGGAAAGCGAAGGCATTAAAGCCCAGGGTGTCGACCGCAATAGAGTGTTTGTTGATGAATGTCGTCGCGCTGGTCTAATTGTCACTGAAGCAGACGCGTTAACGCATCTTCGCAGTTTGCCTTCGGAAAGCCTAAATGCAATCACAAGCTTTCACCTTGTCGAGCACTTGCCGTTTGAAACGTTGATTAAGTTGCTCGACGAGATGGTTCGTACGCTGAAGCGCGGAGGCTTATTAATTCTCGAAACGCCAAATCCGGAAAATCTCCTCGTTGGCGGTTGTAACTTTTACGCTGATCCGACTCACCGGCATCCGATTCCAAGTCAAACACTACAGTTTCTGCTGGAGTCGCGTGGCCTTCACGACATTAAGATTTTGAAGTTGCGTCCATGGGACGAGGCCAGGATTGAAGGTGACAGCGAAATCATCAAGCGATTCAACGACATGTTTTATAGTGCCCCTGATTATGGAATCATCGCCACCAGGGTTTAATGTTCAATAAAAAAATCGTAGTCATTACGCCGTGGTTTGGCTCGTTTGCAGGCGGCGCTGAACTGCTGGCGAGAGGTATGAGCCGCGAGCTGAATAAGCGCGGCGTCGAGACGATTGTGTTTACGACTTGCTCGCGTTCACCGTATGACAGTTGGTGGCAGGATCATTACGAGCCCGGCACGTACGACGTTGAGGGAATACAAACGCAGAGGTTTGCGACAGGAAAAAAACGTGGACCATACGACGCGGTGATCAAGAAGATAAGCCTCGGAAAGCCGTTGTCCGCGCAGGACGAGAACGACTTTTTTGATTACGGAATCAATAGTCCTGACTTGGTTGATGCTGTTGGAAATTATCTGAGTGATGAGTACGAGCTGATTGCCCTGCCGTATTTTCACGGGGTAGTTCATTCGGTCGTCAACAGGTATCCGGGCAAGGTTTCTCTCGTTCCTTGTTTTCACGATGAGGCACAGTTTTACTGGGAGGCTACCGAGCGGCTGTTACGAAACTGCAAACACATCTTCTTCAACGCACATGAAGAAAAGCAGTTGACGATCAAGCAGTATGGTTTGCGCGTTGGGCGCAGAATTGTTGAGAGCCCCGTGACTGGTGTTGGCGTCGAGCTGCCAGCGAATGGAGACCAGCCGAGACCCACGGATATTCCGGACAACTATTTCATTTATGCGGGACGAAAAGAACGAGGCAAGAACGTTCATGTGCTGTGTGAATGGTTTCGGCAGTATGTGAAAGGTTTTAAGCGAGGGACGAAACTGGTTTTTATCGGTGGCGGGGATGAGACTTTGGTGCCACGCAACGATTGTTTCCTCGATCTGGGGTTTGTGACTGAGGCCAGGAAGCTGGAGTTGTTAAAGCATTCGAAGGCGGTGATCAATCTGTCGGAGAATGAGAGTTTTTCGATTGTGATTATGGAAGGGTGGCATTGTGGCGTGCCGAGCGTTGTTTCAGCGAATTGTCCCGTTACGATGAATCATGTGCGTCGTTGCAACGGCGGATTGTTTGTGGCGAACAGTGATGAGTTTGGACTGGCGTTGAAATATCTCGAAGACAACGAGAACGTCCGCCGCGCCCTTGCCGCAAACGGCCAGGGCTATCTCACGCGCGAATTTTCCTACGACGCCGTATTGTCGAAATATCTGGGTGAGCTATCCACAGATTACACAGATTCATAATCTGCGTAATCTGTGGATAACGCATACGAATGAAGATTTTGATCGATGGACAGACGCTGCTGACTCCTGAAATCAATCGGGGGATTGGGACGTATTTCAAGAGCACTGTAGAGCAGATGCTCGAGAACGACTTTACGAATGAGTTCTACCTCAATACCGCTCCTGGTCCGCACGTTGAAAACCTCTCAACCTGGACGCGAAATAAACTCTCGCTGATTCATAACAACACCGCTACCGGTCGCTCGAAGGACAAACGATACTCAGACGCGGTCAACAATGACATCGCAAAACTCGGCATCGACCTCTACTGGTCTCCCAACGCCCTGATGCACAACGTCTTCATTCCCTCCCGACAAACCAACGACTGCACCTTCGCGGTCACGATCTTCGACCTCATACCATTGATAATGGAAAAAGAGTACGCGAAACACCTATCCACCTCAGTCCAGGACGTCTACCGTCGTAAACTCAACCAGATGGAGACAGACTTCGATCTGTTTTTGCACATTTCGGAACACACCTGCTCAGATTTCGTGAATGCGCTTGAGGTCAAAGCCAAAAAGAATGTGGTCACACCACTCGCCGCCAATAGCACCTTCAAACCTTATCCGTTTCCGCGGCGGCCTTCCGGACGCGATTACGTGTTTTATCCGGGCGGCTTCGATCCACGCAAAAACATGAATCGAGCGCTCAAGGCGTTTGCAAAATTACAGTCGACATATGGCGAAGACCCAACGATCCGACAAACCGATTTTCTAATAGTGTGCACTCTGGATGACGGTGCAAGACGGATAATGATGAAGACTGCCAAAGACCTTGGAATAGCAGAACGAGTTCGACTGCCAGGATATGTTGACGACAACTCACTCGTTAAGCTCTATCAAAAGGCACGCTGTCTGTTCTTTCCATCGCTCTATGAAGGATTTGGTCTGCCCATTCTGGAAGGCTTAGCGTGCGGACTTCCAGTGGCCACGGCAAACACCTCATCGCTGCCTGAAGTCGCCGGCGACTTTGCATTTTATTTTGATCCTTACGATATTGACGGAATGGCCCAGGCGTTATATCAAGCCTTGCAAGCACCCATCGATCAGGAAGCGAAGCATGCGCGCTACGAATACTCGAAGAAATTTTCCTGGCAGAAAACAGCTCTGGCGACTCTCGATGCGTTCGAATCGTCGGTGAATCTATGAATCGTCGAACTGTCGCCCGCGAGATTCTGATCTTCCTGGGCTTCCTCATGTTAACCGTTCTCATGACGTGGCCCTGGGCTCTTCACCTTCGTGACGCTGTGTCCGATCGAGGCGATCCGTACGCCATCGCTTACTATCTCTGGTGGGATTATCACCAGACTTTTCACGATCCCTTAAACCTCTTTCAATCGACAGTTCTGTACCCGTACAAGTACACGCTCGCGTTCACCGAGAGTGCTTACGGTGTATCTCTGTTGTTTTTTCCACTCTTTGCGCTTGGCCTCCAGCCTCTGACAATACTTAGTTTCGCGACGCTGATTGCGTTTGCGTTCTCCGGTTACGGCATGTTTCGTCTGGTGAGGACGTTGACGAACTGTCTGGGTGCGGCCTTGATCGCGGGGATCGTTTTCGCTTTCATCCCATATCATTTCCAACGTCTTCCGCACCTGCATTTGCTCTTCACTGCCTGGATCCCGCTGCTGCTTGAAGCGTTGGTCCTATTTGCGGCTCAGCGAACCTGGCGAAGAGCAAGTTGGCTCGGCATCACGTTTGTTATGAATGCGTTGACATCCGTGACGTGGTTTAGTCTGACCCTCGTTCCTCTCACGCTAACCGGAATTTTCCTGATCGCGTGGTGGCGCTTACTGCGTGATCGCAATTTCTGGATTCGTGGCGCCGCTCTGCTGGGCTTAGCCTCTTTAATTGTCCTTGCTTTTTTGTATCCCTATTACCGAGTTCATGAACTTTATGGTTTTGAACGGAGTCCCGCTCAGGTAATCGGGCTTTCTGCCTGGCCGATTCACTGGCTTGCGGTGAGCGAGCGAAACAAACTTTGGACCGGTCTCGGCGGTGCGGTGGCGCGAGATGAGCTAATGCTTTTCCCCGGGTTTCTGCCACCGCTTCTGATGGTGGCGGCCTTCTTACTCGTTAGACCGGCTGCACGACAATTTGCGGGGCTAACGACGAATCTCAGGCCGTTAGTACCTTTCAAAATACTAATCGTTTTGCTGGATTGTCTGGCGGTGTTATCACTCCTGCTCTGTCTCTTGACGATTGGTTACAGCGGAAGCCCTAAGTTCTTTGGTGTCGAACTACCGCAATTCACCGCAACTCGTCTGCTCTACTTTTTTATAATCACAGTTGGTATTCGGTTGATACTTGCCCCGCCGCAATTTGTTCAGCGCTTTTTCGAGAAGGATTACGCTGCCGATGTTCGATCTAATCCACGCACGATCGCTTATGTCCTCGCGCTAATCTGGACCGTGACCGGCTTCCTCGGTTCGCTCGGAATGAATTCTTTCTTCTACCGCTTTTTGTACGACACGCTTCCGCTTTTCAGGGGCATGCGGTCTCCAGCTCGTTGGGCAATGATCGCTTACGTCGGACTCGCGATTCTGGCGGGCATCGGGGCTGCGCAGTTTGCGGAACTGTTGGTTCGTTGGCGTCCAACCGTTAAGCGAAGCTTGATCTTTTGCACGCTCGCGATCCTCGTGCTCTTCGAACAGCGTGTCGTTCCGCTCGTGTTTGTGCGTGGTGATGTCGATCCGGACCCGATGACTTTACGCTTGAAAGCAACACCGATGTCTGGCGGAATTGTTCATCTACCAGCGGAACGAGACAACTACGCGTACTTCACATACACGCTTCGCGCCGCGGACCACGGTCATCCAGTCGTCACCGCAGCCTCGAGCTTTGTGCCGCCGGTGCTTCAGGAGATCGAAGCGTTAACAAAAGAGCGTCCCATCCCGGCACGATTTCTTACCGTTCTTGAAGCTATTCCGACGTCATACCTCGTGGTCCACAAATCACTCTTAAAACCTGACAGCAAGAGTGCAATTGAGACAATTATCAAGAGTGGAGTAACCGACCGCCGGCTGAAATTGATTCATCGAGAAGGTGATTCCGACACCGGTGATGAACTCTATGCGCTCATCAGGGTAGAACCGTCGGCGCTACCGTATCCGAATCCAATCGACACTGCTGATAACTTCGTGCGCCAGCAATACCTGGATTTGCTGGGTCGAGAACCGACGCAGGATGAGTCGGATCAGTTAGTGCGCTCTATCAATGAATGTGGGGGCGAGCCAAAGTGTCTCGCTCAACGGCGATCTCAAGCTGCGGCACAAATCTTCCGCTCCGACGAGTTTAAGAAAACGCAGCTTTTGTTGTATGGCTCGTATTACGTGGCCTATGACCGTCGTCCGACTTATGACGAATGGACGAAAAAGGTTCCGCTTGAAGAGTTGGTGAAGACCTCGGAATTCAAAGCTCGCTATCCAAAAACGAATGTCGAAGCTTTGCGTAAGCTTGCCGAGGTGTTATTGAGTAAGGAAGAGCAATACAATTCAGCATTTATAGCACTGTGTTACTTTGATTACATGAAACGAGATGCCGAGCAGCAGGGCCACGATTATTGGTTACAGACACTGAAAGAGAATTCAAATGATCTGTCGGCCGTAATCAATGGATTCATTGCTTCGGCTGAATATCGTTCACAGTTTGGGCAGCCGTGAAGTCAGAAGAATACTCAAAAATGTACGAGCTCGAGGACCGTTACTGGTGGTTCATCGGGCGTCGCAAGCTCGTTAACTGGCTATTGCGCGAACACAACCCAAATGGCAGCCAAACTTTGCTATTTGATTTAGGTTGTGGAACTGGTTTGAATCTCACGTCTTTTGGAAGCGAATTTAAAACGATCGGCAGCGACATCTCACGCGAAGCGCTTGGATTTTGTCGTGAACGAAAGCTCGACGGCCTTTTTAGTTCCCAGGCTGAAGCAATCGCGCTCAGGGATGAAAGCGTCGATATGGTGACAGCGTTGGATGTGCTCGAACATGTTCGTGAGGACTTGCCCGCGCTTAAAGAGATTAATCGTATCCTGAGGCCGGGCGGTAAACTCATCGCCATCGTGCCCGCATACGGCTTCCTCTGGTCTGAACATGATGAAGCCTTGCATCACTATCGTCGTTACGTCGCGCGTGAGTTGCGCGCAAAGTTCACGGCTTCCGGTTTTGAGGTAGAACGTTCCACGTATTTCATTACAACTCTCTTCTTTCCGATCTTGTTTTTTCGTCTCTGGCAAGGATTACGTAGAACATCAATCGAGGCGACAGTTTCTTACCGGCTACCACCCGCCTGGGTCAATCAACTGCTCGTAACGTTCCTCGACATCGAACGAGCTATCATCAACCATTTCAATCTGCCTTTTGGAGTCTCGCTGATCGTCGTGGGAAGAAAGCCGCGCCAACCTTAAGGATCAAGAATTTGAGCGAAAGCCCAACAACAGCAGCGGTTGAAGCAACACCATCGCCGGACCAGGCGACAGCAGAAGATATCTACTACTGTTACCGGCTTTTGCTGATGCGAGAACCGTCGCCGGAAGACATCGAGTACTGGAAGGAAAGAGTTAAGGCGGAGCAGTTAACTTACGGGCGTCTTGCGGCGTACTTTCGTAAGTCTCGAGAGTATGTCATCGGCAGAAAAGCGCGTGGCATCACGTTGCTGACGCTCGATGATTTTGAGTTGTACGTTCAAGAGCACGACTGGGACATCGGTGAAAATCTCATCGAGACAAAATTGTACGAGCCTCATGTCACGTCGTTTTTAAAAGAACATCTTCAGGAAGGAATGACGTTTGTTGATGTTGGCGCGAACGTTGGTTTCTTTACGCTTACTGCTGCGACGAAGGTCGGCAAGTCAGGTAAGGTCGTTGCGGTGGAATGTAATCCTCTGAATGTTGAGTTGATTTACATGAGCCTGCATCGAAATGGATTTGACCACGTCACGGTTTATCCATTTGCGGTTGGTGATGCTCAGAAATTGATGAGTTTCTCGTGGGGATTCAGCAACGGGTTTGTCGATGAGCTGGCTAAAGACGATGACGAGGCTTTCATCGTTCAAGCCGTAACGTTGGATTCGTTGCTCAAGAACGAGACTCGCGTTGATGTCATTAAGATGGATATCGAAGGTTCCGAGGCAAAAGCGTGGCAGGGTATGCAGGAAACGATCGCGAAACATCATCCGGTGTTTCTGATGGAGTTTTTTCCCGCCTTGTTGGAGCGAGTTTCGGGTGTCAAGGGAGATGAGTTTCTGAACGATGTTTTTGCGTGCGGGTACAGTGCCGGTGTTTTACGGCGCGAACAAGAGATGGTCACAACTCAATCGACCAGCGAAGTGATTGCGGAATGGGAAAAAGATCGCGAGCTGGTTGGTGATGTGGCTAAAACGTATTTGGATCTGGTTTTCTTACCCAACGGTCAATGAGTTGTAGAATCGCCTGGCTGTCTCCTCTACCGCCACAGAAAAGCGGCATCTCTAACTACAGTTACTGGCTGATCAAAGCTCTCAAACCACACCTCAAGATCGACCTCTATTACGATACCGACTTACCCGCGCCTGAATTGCAGGATGAGTTTGACGTTTATCCGATACAGGACTTTCCAGAGCGTCGTGAAACTTACGACGACGTTATTTATCACCTCGGAAATCACAGCGGCTTCCACAAGAAGATCTATCAGCTTGCATGGAAATTTCCCGGCACGGTTGTGTTACACGATTACAACCTGAGTGCTTTCATGCACGATGCGTTTTATATGCAAACTGATTGGCAGCTCTACGAGCAGGCTTTGGTCAACAACAACGGCGAAGCGGAACATAAAGGACTGACGGGTTTGGTGCCGCAGCTCAGGCGTAATGTGAATGGCTTGCCGATGTCGTATGCGATTGTTAACAGGAGCCGGAAAGCTGTTGTGCATCACCGGTGGGTTAAGAATCAGTTTAGTAACAACGATCACGTCGCGGTAATTCCGCACTTTGCCAGGATCAATTTGTTTCCGACGTTGGACCAGATCGAGAAATTTAAAGATAGGTTTTCGATCTCCGACACGCGGTTTTTGATCTCGTGTCTGGGGTTTGTGAATCGGAACAAGTTGCCGGAGTTGCAGGTGCGGATCGTCAAACAACTGTTGGCCCAGGGTTATCCTGTGCATCTGTTGTTTGCGGGTGAAGCTTCTCCGGAGGTGCGACCGCTTCAGGCTGAGGTGGAGGCTAGTGAGTACCGGAATAGCATCACGTTCACGGGTTATCTCGATGAAGCAGATTATTTTAATGCGCTCTTTGCGTCGGACGTTTTGATCAACTTGCGAAATCCTTCTATGGGTGAAGCGTCAGGCACTCTCATGCACGCCCTCGCGGCCGCCAAACCCGCGATCATCAGCGATAATAATCAGTACAAGGAGTTCCCCGATAAAGTGTGCTGGAAGCTAACTCACGATGAGAACGAGGAACAGCTTCTCTGTGATTATCTCACTGTGCTTCTTTCAAACAAGAACGTGCGAACCGCGATGTCAGAGAATGCAGCGAACTACGTGGAGAGCGTGTTTGCCCTGGACAAGGTCGTCCCTCAATGGCTGCGCGTGATTGGAAGGTAGTTTTCCTGTGGAACTTACTTCTTGGTCTGGGCGGCGATTGATGCAAGATCAGACGCCACCATCTCGCGGACCAAATCGCGGAAGCTGTAGGTTGGTTCCCACTCGAATGCCTTGCGCGCTTTCGACGGGTCGCCTATCAACAAATCAACTTCCGCGGGCCGGTAATACCTTTCATCGACTTTCACATAGTCACGATAATCGAGATCCACTTCAGCAAACGCGATCTCACACAGCTCACGCACGCTGTGAGTTTCTCCAGTCGCGATCACAAAATCGTCTGCTTCCGCCTGCTGAAGCATCGAGTGCATCGCCCGCACGTAATCTTTCGCGTGACCCCAATCGCGCTTAGCTTCGAGATTTCCGATTCTGAGTTCCGAAGCGAGACCGAGTTTTATTCGCGCCACGGCACTCGTCGTCTTGCGACTCACAAATTCAAAACCGCGTCGCGGACTCTCATGATTGAACAGTATGCCACTGACGCCATAAAGCCCGTACGCCTCGCGATAATTCCTCGTTAAGTGAAATCCGGCCACCTTACTGATTCCATACGGACTGCGCGGTTGAAAGGCGGTGGTCTCCTTCTGCGGCACTTCGTTGACGTTGCCAAACATCTCGCTGGAGCCCGCAAAGTAGAACCGACAGTTAGGCCGGAGTTCCCGGACTGCCGCGAGCACGTAGTGCGTGCCGTTGATATTCGTGTTCATCGTCGAAAAGCCGTCAGCGAAGCTTTCCGCGACGAAGCTTTGAGCCGCAAGGTGATAACACTCATCAAAATCATGAGTACTGATAACGTGAAAGATACTGGCGTAACTCTCGAGGCTGGCTGGGTGAAGTGTGACGCGGTCGAGGATATGCGCGATGCGTTTGAACCTGGTTTCGGGAGCTTCGAGGGCCACCCGCCGGACCAGCCCATGCACCTCATAGCCCAAACTCAGCAGGTAATCAGCGAGATAACTGCCATCCTGCCCGGTAATTCCAGTAATCAGAGCTTTTTTGGCCATCGAATCCTCCCTGATCGGTGTCATAGGTTCTACAGGCCTGTAAGACTATTACAGATGAGAACATTACCAAAATCCGTTCCTGCTTGCGAAGCGGAGGGGTTCTGCTTAAAATGGCCGTTCTTTAATCGTCGCCGGCAATAATACATTCACCTGCGTACGACGCTGCTCAGCTCCCCGAGGCATCTAATCTGTTCGTATCTGCGTCTTTGTTGCGGAGGAATTCGTGAAGCAAGGTTTCTGGTTTTTGTGCGCCATCATAGTGGCTGCGCTTATCGGTGGCTCGCTTGCCTCCGTTTCAGCCCAAGTGTCGAGTCCCACTCCGGACCCGTTCGCTGTTCAACTTACGTCAAGCCCGGTGTCTACTTTCAATACTTTGAGTAGCGACATCAGCGCTGACGGTCGTTTCGTCGTGTTCACTTCGAGTGGCGACATCGCGACGGTTAACAAGAACAACGCTGACGGCAATCGAGAAATTTTCCTGTTTGACTACGCCCAGCGTCGCATCTACCAGATAACGAACACCAAAAACGTTCCTATCCCGGCAGCGAGCCCGAGTCCAACTCCGTCGCCGAGTCCATCGCCAAGTCCGACTGCCAGTCCATCGCCAACACCAACTCCACTGCCGACACCCGCGGACCGATCGCTCGTGAAAATCGAGATTGATAATCGGAACCCGATGATTTCGATGGAGCCGGTGCTCGAGGGAGGCGTTCGTAGTTACGTCATCGTATTCAGTTCCAATGCGCCGCATCCCGCTAACTTCAATGGAGTCGAAGGTACCGACCCCACTGTTGATTGGAATTCCGAAATTTGGATTTATAAACTCCCTCCGGTTGCTGACGTTGATTTAACGCTCGGCACTGATATTCTGACGCCTCTGGATTTCCCCGTGAGAGAGAGTGATTTTCAACGAATCACTTTTACGACCGCGAGTCGCGCACCGACACCAGGATCAGCTACTGCGTCGCCGTTCTTCGCTGATGACAATCGCGAAGCTACGATATCCGACGATGGGACTGTTATTGCCTTTATCTCGACCAGAAACATTGCGGGCGCGCTAGGCGCGGGCAATCCGGATTTCAATCCGGAGTTGTTTATCTTCACGCGGGCGGGAGGCACTCTTAGACAGATTACGGATACAAAGGATGCCATTCCTGGCCTCGGTTTTATTTTTCAAACTAATCCGTCTTTATCGCACGATGGAACCAGGGTAGCGTTCATGTCGAGCGCGAACAGCTTCAACATGAGCGCCCAAACGCCGATCACCTTCACCAACCCAGACACTAATGCCGAGGTCTATTACGCCGATTTGAACGGCACCATAACCTTTCATCAGGTTACGCGTACGCAAAACAACATTACGACTGCGAATTTACTCAGTCCTGGCCGAAGATTAAGTCGCGATGGGAAACTCATCACCTTCGAGTCGAAGGCAACTGATCCGAAGTCGGGTAATGCTCCGACTGGTCAGATTTTCGGAACGTTCGTTTACACAATTGCGGGTGACACATTTAATGAAGTCGGTACCAGACCCCCAATTGGCGACGTCATTCGTTTTCCAACCTTTACAGACTACGACTCTACTTTGGCTCCATCGTCTCTCGTTTTCGCGTCGTTCCTGAATTTCAGACCGAATGGGACATTCCCGGATTCGGCGGCGACAGCTAATGAGGGTATTAATACCGATAACTCGGTGGATCTGTTTTTAACGCAGGTTCCGGTTACGTCTTCAAGTAATTTTACTCGCATTACCAACGTGGTTGGCTTCTCCGGCGGTACGAGGGCGATCGCCAGTGCGAGTCGAAAGCGCATCGCCTTTTCAATCGGCGGCAATGAATTGGGTGGCGGTAATACCGATGGTTCTACTGAACTATTCTATCTACTGACGCCGATAATCACGACGCAGTCGTCTGCGGCTCTTTCGTTCTTCACAGGTGCGAGCGAAATGCCGGTTGCGGCTGCGACACCGATTCCAAGTCCGACTCCTTCGCCAACGCCAACACCAAGTCCAGTTCCGGGACAGCCAATCGGTGTAGCGCCCGGTGAGTTGACTATTGTGCGCTCGACAGTTGCGCTTGCGCCGTCAGACGCCGCTACAACCGGAGACGTGAAGGAAACGACCAGGACGCCTGCTTTACCGATCGAGTTGAACGGCGTATCGCTGTCGGTTAACGGCCATGCTGCGGGGCTTTATAAGGTGCTTAATGCGGATAAGCAGATTAATTTTGTGGTTCCGATTGGTACGCCTGCAGGTGTAAGAACAGTTGCTATCAATATCCTGGATGCAGGGGCAAATACTGATACGTTGCTTCGAGGACTGCTGCAGATTATTTCCGGTCAACCTGACATTTTCACATTTCCCGGCAACCGTGCTGCTGCGTTAACAACGCAGGGACTGGCCGAGCCGTTTAATGTCACCACCGAAGGGAATGCGACTGTCATCTCGCTGAGTGTGACTGGTGTTCGCTCTGCAACCGTAGGCGAAATCACAGTTACGGTTGGAACGACTGCGATCACTGGCACCTCGATTATTTCGGTCAGACCTAATACGAATATGCCCGGCTTTGACATTATTGATTTCGCCTTACCAGCTTCGCTGGCAGGAGCCGGGGATGTGCCGGTTCAGGTAACGTTTACGAGGACGAATGGTGGTACCTTCGTCAGTCGACCCGCCGATAGTGCACCGCGCATAACGATCAATTAAGTAACTGTAGGGGCGGCCCTCCGTGGCCGCCCGTGGTTTTGATCAGACGTTTGTCAGAAGATCTCTTCCAAACCACGGGCGGCCA
>DATEIS010000350.1:0-6739 GCA_035278765.1 Pyrinomonadaceae bacterium
AATTACTGATCACAGACCAGGTCGCTACCGCTCCCTGTACTGGCCCGATCCAAGAATAATTCCCGAGAGTAACGACGTGAAAACTCTATTTCGAACCCTCCTTACATTTCTGCTCCTTGCGACATACAACCTCGTGATTAGCGCACAGCCGCAGGGGCCAATGTTACTTGAGACTCCCACGGTCAGCCGGACGAAGATTGCCTTTTCGTACGCAGGTGACATCTGGCTGGTTGATCGCAACGGCGGCGCAGCGCAACGGCTTACGACACATCCCGCTCGTGAAGTCTTTCCGGTGTTTTCACCGGACGGATCCCAAGTCGCATTTACGCGAAATAATCCAACTGCCGGTGGCTTCGCCTGGGATGTCTATGTGGTTCCCGTTTCGGGTGGTGAAGAACGGCGCGTTACTTATCACCCCGATTTCGACTTTCCCGTTAACTGGACACCCGACGGTAAACGTATTGTGTTCTTTTCTTTCCGTGATCGCCCAACCTTAGCACTCACTGGACGGCTCTACACAATACCCGCGCAGGGCGGGTTCGCGACGGAAGTACCTGTGCCGAGAGGATGGCGAGGTTCGTTTTCTCCAACCGGCGATCGCATCGCATACACGCCGCTAACTAACATGCATGAATTCATCGGTTGGCGAAACTATCGTGGCGGCGGAACAGGCAGAATCTGGCTGGTCAAATTATCTGATGCGTCAACTGAAGTGATCCCGCGCAACAACTCCCACGACTCAGATCCGATGTGGATTGGAGACAAAGTTTATTTTATTTCCAATCGCACCGGAACCGAGAACCTGTTTTCTTACGACACGGTGCGGAAAACAATTGCGCAGTTAACGCAGTTTGAAAAATACGGTGTCAAATCTGCCTCCAGCAACGGCGAGTCGATCGTCTTCAACCAGGGCGGTGCAATTCATCTTTTCAATCCGCAGACCAACCAGAGTACTGCGGTTAACGTGCGCCTCACGGGAGAATTTCCGGAGCTAAAGCCGCGCAAGATCGATCCCGCGCCGTCGACGATTCCGGCTGGGCTAAGCCCCGACGCGACGCATCTCCTGCTCGGAGTCAGAGGAGAAATTTTTACCGGCAATCTTGCTACGGGTGAAGTTACAAACATCACGAAGACCGGACGAGCGGTCGAGCGCGATCCGGTTTGGTCTCCAGATGGAAAGTGGATCGCTTACTTCTCTGATGAATCCGGCGAAGTGGAATTACATCTCCAGACAGCTCCGGCCGGAACGGTTCGTCGTATTCCTATCGAGAAGAAATCCTCGATTTATCGCGAACTCCAGTGGTCACCCGATTCGAAGAAGCTGGTCTTTTCTGATTCGCACTTGACGTTGTGGTGCTATGAGCTCGAGAAGAATGCTGCCCGTCGCATCGACAGCGCGAAGCACACCGATGGCGAATTTGTATTTAATCCGTCATGGTCGCCGGATAGCGCCTGGCTTGCATATGCGAAGTATGGGTTCAATCGTGTCCGGTCCATCGCGCTTTACTCATTCGAGACCGGCCAACCGACAATCATTACCAGTCCGCACATAGATGCGCAGTCACCGCTTTTCGACAAGAACGGCAAGTATCTTTACTTCATTGGCAGCAATCGTACGGGCCTCGTCGAATCGCAGAGTATGGCAGGCTTTCCTTTTAGGGGTCAGGTCACAAGAAGTCTTTACGCGGTAGTGTTGAATTCAATCGACCCGTCACCACTGTCAGTCGATGAGAAAGTTGCGGCTACGAACGCGACTCGCGTCGCGATCGATCTGGAAAAGATCAGCGACCGCATTTTGCTCTTGCCGTTGTGGCCGGCGGCTGCGAATCGAATCCTCGCTGGCAAAGCCGGCACGCTCTTCATCGTCGAAGGCGGTACTCTGCACAAATTCGTCAACGGCCGGCGAGCTTTGGAGAAGTTTGTCGAAAGCGCCGGCAACTTTCGGATCACGAGTGACGGCGTACGCCTCGGACTGCGGCGTCAGGGTGTGTGGTCCATAGTTTCGACTGATGTGCCACCGAAGCCTGAAGAGGGCCGAGTGAAACTCAATCCGATCGAGTTGACGATCGACCCGCGTGAAGAGTGGAAGCAGATGTTTGCAGAAGCGTGGCGAGGCATGCGTGAAAACTTCTACGATCCGAACCTGCACGGCCAGAACCTCGCGGAACTTCAGGCTCACTACGCCGCCTACCTGCCGAACGTCACCACGCGTGAAGACTTGAACGCACTGTTCAACGAAATGTTTTCACACCTGTCAGTAAGCCATTTGTATGTTAGGGGCGGCGACATCGTTGTTCAGGGTGGCTTCGAAGAAACTGTAGGTTTGCTCGGCGCTGACGTCGAAGTCGAGGGCGGACGCTATCGCATCAAACACATTCTTCGAGGCGATAGCACCCGTCAGATCAACAGTCCGCTGGCTATGCCGGGCGTGAACGTTAAAGCCGGCGAATATATTCTCGCCGTCGACGGCGCCGATATCACCGCTGACGAAAGTTTTTACCGTTACTTTTTGAATAAAGCGAACAAGGCGGTATCGCTGAAAGTTGCGACGTCTGTCGATGGCAGAGACGCCCGAACGGTGAGAGTCGTTCCGATACTTTCTGAAGCGAACTTACGTAGCAACGATTGGGTCGAAGGCAATCGTGCTCGCGTTGCTGAATTGTCGGGAGGAAAGCTCGGCTATATTTACCTGCCCGATACGGCAGATATCGGCTACAACGCGTTTAATCGTGAGTTCTATGCGCAGTTGGATAAACAAGGCTTAATCGTTGATGGACGTTTTAACCAGGGCGGCCGCGCTGCAGATTACATCATGGATACTCTAAGGAGAATACCGCTGCAGCATGCGATGTTGCGTCATGCAGAGGACGTGCGCATTCCCACCGGAATCATAAATGGTCCAAAAGTTTTGCTGACGAACGAGTCGGCTGGTTCAGGCGGAGATAGTCTGCCGTGGATATGGCAGCAGTCGAAAATCGGACCGGTGGTCGGAACGCGCACCTCAGGCGCAGGCATCGGCGCTTCAGAGTTTCCGTTAGTTGACGGCGGAATTTATAGAGTCCCTGATTGGGGCTGGTACGACCCACGCCTTGGAACCTGGTTTATGGAAAACCGCGGAATAACGCCCAATTACGAGTTGGAAGTAATGCCGCCCGCATGGCGTGCCGGGCGTGACCCACAATTGGAAAAAGCCGTTGAACTCGCCATGGACGCGCTGAAGAAAACGAAACCTCTTCCCAGCAAACGCCCCAGCTATCCGATTTACAAATAAAGTCGGCGAAACGTTTTCTATACCTTCCGCCATAGATCTTAGTCACCCGTTCGTTTGGGCTGGTCTATTTTTTATTGACTTCAGGTAGAGAAAAACGGAATATTGGCGCGCTGCATATCAAGACTGCTTCATCTCCCGCCTGCTGAACGGTTTCCTCTCAAGGCCGCAACGCAGAGCAGCGGATTATTGTCCTTTAAGTTAATCGCAGCGAGGGCTGCACCCAATCAATATTCTTGGTACGAGCATGGGGCGCCGATTAATCGAGTCCGTTCCAGATTCGATTTAGAGACATAGACACCCTTTACCTCCGAAAGAGTCTCGACATGCCCGACTTAAGTTTCCATCTGTTCGGCAAATTTTCCGCTCTTTGCGATTCACAACCACTAAAAGGACTGGACGCCAGTAAGGACCAGCAGCTATTGAGCTTTCTACTGATTCGTAGAAATCAACACCACTCGCGTGAAGCAGTGGCGGGGATGTTTTGGGGAGATCAGAGCACCGAACGATCCAAGAAATACCTGCGCCAGTCTCTTTGGCATCTGCAAGCCGCATTCGGGCAGTCGAACTATTTGCTTATCGAACATGATTGGCTGCGAATTAATCCGTTTGAACGCCCGTGGTGTGATGTCGAGGAGTTTGAGAAAGCCTTTAACGCCGCACAAGGCGTGCCCGCTACTCAACTTAATGAAGCGCAAGCGCGACAACTTAAGGACGCAGTTGCGCTGTATCGTGACGATCTACTGACTGGCTGGTATCAGGACTGGGTCCTGTTTGAACGTGAGCGTCTACAGAACGAGTACCTTCTTTTGCTGGACAAACTGAGCGCATATTCGGAACTGCATCACGAATACGAACAGAGCCAGACGTACGCCGGGCACATTTTAAGATACGACCCCGCGCGTGAGCGCACGCACCGCCAGCTCATGCGGCTTTACTATCTGTCGGGCGATCGTACCGCAGCATTGCGACAGTACGAACGGTGTGTCAGCGCATTGAAACGCGAACTGGGCGTCCGGCCCGAGCGACGCACAATTGATCTTCACGAACAAATAAAAGCGGATCAGTTTGATCCGACGAAGCTCAATACGGCTACGCTTACGGCGAGTTCGGAACCACTCGATCTAATCGGCTCTCTCAAGCAGATCCATGGAATGCTGAGCGCAATGCAGCAGCGAATCCAACGCGAACTCCGAACCCTCGAATCTCAACCACGCACGCAGAGAAAAAAGTTCTGATCAGCTACATACTGCGCGCACCAATAATCCTGAATACCGCCAAGGCTTTGCCTCAAACGTCAATGTTGGAGGAGGTCAGTACCGTAACGCGGTAGCGTCGGGTAGATTTGTAAATGCAAAATTCCTCGGTTATTGACGCACAACGTCGACCCGACGCTACCGCGTTACGGTACTGACCTCCTCCAAGCAGGGATCCCAACTCTTAAGGCAAAGCCACTCACCAACAAAAACAAAACTCGGACGCACAAACAGACGCACAAAAGACGTTGCACAGGCGACGGCCTGCTAGAAATCGCGCATGTCAACGTGAGGCAGCCATCGGTGCTTTCGAATCTGCGCTTTCTTCTAGTGGGATATGGACGTAGCTGAGTCCACACTGCATTCCTTCATCGTCAAGATCTGGATTGACGAACAGGACGGCAAGAGCGGACGACGAGTTTGGCGTGGTTACGTCACACACGTGCCGAGCGGTGCTCAGCGTTACCTGAAGTGCCTCAGCGATATTGAAGACTTCATTAAGGAATACCTTGACGAAGACGAAATTCAAAGCAACTCAAGATCGCTCGTTTGTGAGTGGATCAGGCGCGTAACTACCAAGCCAACGCGAGAAAAATAGGTATGGCGACCTTTCAGGCAATCGCGGCAACCGGACAAGCAATGTTGGGCCTGCTTGCCGACGCAGTGCCAAAGCCTGAGTTCGCAAACGCGCAGTTCGAACTGTACCAGGTCGGAAGCTTCACCAATCCCATGGACGAAGGCATCTCGCTATATCTTTATCGGGTCGCAGTAAACGGCACGATCCGAAACCGGCAGCCCATCACGGGACCTGACGGTCGTCGTTTCCGCCCGCCGATACCGTTGGATTTGCATTTTGTCCTCAGCGCCTGGGCGCGCTCCGCGGTGAAACAGCAACGGCTGCTCGGTTGGACCATCAGAATGTTTGAAGACGTTCCGATCCTACCGACGGGTTTGCTGAATAACTACGGACCAGAGCCGGCCATTTTTCAACCAGGGGAGACCGTAGAAATCATCCTCGAATCTCTCACGCTACAGGACTTGAACAATCTTTGGACCGCGACAAAAGCGGCTTTGCCGCTGTCCGTCGGCTATGTCGCCCGCATGGTGAGCATCAGCTCAGAGGTGCCGTTGAGCGAATTTGCTGAAGTGCAAACACGGGAATTCAAAACAGGAGCCTTAGTAAGTTGATGGCCGAGGTCATCACAATTGATCGCACCAGACGCATGGTGGTGCTCGATCGGCTCACCAAAGTGGCGCCGCTCGGCCTCCGATTTCACGACGCGACCACTGGCGCAACTGTTGGCGACGGGCTAAACGTCTCGGCGTATCCCTTTGGGCAGCCGCAGGCTGCGCGCGCGTTGTTTCCAAATCGCCGCGGCGTGTTCGTTCTTCATCACGCGCCCACACTCCGCGCGGTGGAAAACGGCCCCGGCGATGACGACTACTGGCAAAATCTTCCGCCAAAGAAAAACTTCGTCGTCGAGGTGCGCGACACTCAAGACCGCTTTCTCCCCTTCCAATTCGTGGCGGCCTTACCGAATCGCGGTATCTACGAATGGCACGACCCCGTGATCGGCTCGCCGCCATCGAGCAGAAAGAGCATTCCTCTTTACTCATCACCCACGCGGACACCGCCCGCTGGGATGGCAGTGGTCAGAGCCGATCTCTGGGATCCGGCGCTGGCGACCGCAGGATCTGAAGCTGGCTCAGCAGTGCTCGAGATCTATGACAACGACCGCTTTGTGGCGCGCGGCATCGCGGATCAAAAAGGTCGTGTGGCCTTGATGTTTCCGTATCCGGCGCCGAAAAGCTTCGCGCCGTCGTCGCCGCCCGGATCGCCTTTGGGCTCGCCGCCGCGTGCGGTTGGACCAGCCTTGCTCGATCAAGTTTGGACGTTTCGCGTGCGTGCCCTTTACGCGATTCAATCACCGCCACAAATACCGTCAAACGACGCTTTGCCCGATCTGCGTGCCGTGCTCTCACAACCGGAAGCCGCAGCCTGGGTCGACGAAGCGCAAACTGAGCAGCTTTTGGAAGTGGCCGTGCAGTTCGGTCAACCACTGATTTTGAGATCCAGACCACTATCGATGTCGCCGCCATTGAAGGGTGGCTCAACGTTGTTCATTACGCCGGCGGTCTGACCGCCTGAAGGAGGAGTCATGCCTGAATATTTAGCTCCTGGAGTTTACGTCGAGGAGACATCTTTTCGTTCAAA
>DATEIS010000351.1:0-5350 GCA_035278765.1 Pyrinomonadaceae bacterium
TAAACGTCTTCTAATCGCTGATGACGATACCGATATGAGACTTCTCCTGGCCGAGTACTTTCGCCGGCTGGGATTTCAAGTCGAAGAACGAGAAAGCGGCAGCGCGGCTTTGGAAGCCACGATTGGCGGGCGCTTCGATTGTTTCATCTTCGATGTTTCAATGCCCGGTATGTCGGGTATCGAACTGCTCAAACGCGTTCGAGATCGGGGCATTCAGACGCCGGCGCTATTCCTGACCGCACACGACGCACTATCAGACAAAGTAGCAGGCTTTGAGGCAGGCGCGGACGACTATCTGGCGAAGCCATTTAGTCCACGCGAACTCGAATATCGAGTTGAAGCCCTGTTGCGCCGCGGTGGGGCAGCACCGCCGGAGACGGATGGCGAGCGCATCGAAGTGGGCGATCTCGTAATCGACAAGCGCCGTCACGAAGTTATTCGCAATGGCTATCGCGTCGATCTGACACCGCTCGAATTTCAGATTCTCGAACTGCTTGCGTCTGAGCCGGGCCGCGCCTGGTCCAGGAATGCATTGCTCGATCGAGTCTGGAGCACCGACTACGAAGGTTATCAACGCAACATCGATCCACATATAAATCGTCTTCGTAAGAAGCTCGAGACGGATCCGAAGAACCCGCGTTACGTGCTGACAGTTCGCGGAGTCGGGTATAAGCTGAACGAGATTCCCTGATGCTCTGGCTGATCGGTTCAGGGCTGATAATCGCGTGGCTTGTTCTTCACCTGCTGGCGCCGCGCGGATGGGCTCCGCTCCTTCTGTTATCGGGAATTACTGTTCTCATAATCCAAACCGCCGCCTACCGACGAAGTAGGCGCCGCTGATGATCCGTGGCTAATCCGGATTAGATCCGTACGATTTGTGCCCAAAATCGTCTTGACCTCATCTCCTCCTTCGGCAACAATGCGCTTGTTTGAGGCATCTTTCTAACTGCTGCCAGTTGCTCCCAAATTCGCAAGTCAGGAGTTGTTTTGCCATGAGTTTCAGCCGCATTGGTCGACATCTTGTTTTTGCGCTCAGTGCTTGTCTACTTTTTGCATCGGTGGCGATTGCGCAGGACGTTGAACGCAAGACTGTCGCGATAACCTATCCGTTGGACGAAACGGTTACGGTCAAGTTTCGTGGAACGACAATGTTGCCGCGTTTGAAGGGTGAGGCGAAGGTGAGACGTGCCGGACGCCGCGGCACTCGCGTCGAGCTGAGTATTGACGATCTGCCGCGTGCATCGGAGCTGGGCGGAATTTATACGACATATATTCTCTGGGCGATCTCGCCCGACGGACACGTCGACAATCTCGGTGAAATCAAACGCAGTGGCAGTAGTTTTGTTAACTCAAAACTGGATGTGACTACGCCGCTTCAGTCGTTCGCGTTGATTCTTACCGCGGAGCCACACTTCCTGATGAAGGTTCCGAGTCGTATGGTCGTGATGGAAAATCTTCCACCGCAGCGACCAAACGGAAGTCAGGTAGAAACTGTAGACGTCCGTTACATCGGTAACTCGAGTGATTACTTCCGTACAGCTACCGTCCCTGAATTAGCGGATCGTGATTATCGCCAAACGCCGGTGTCACTGCTGGGAGCGCGACAGGCGGTGAATCTTGCGAAGTATGCAGGTGCGGCAGCGGATGCTCCCAATGAATTGCAGACAGCCGAAGATCAGTTACAGTCAGCCGAGAAGGCCTGGCGTTTGAATAGCCCGCTGGCGGAAGTTGATCTCGAAGCGCGAAGAGCCACTTCGTCGGGCGCACATGCAGAAGAAGTCGCCGCAGCACGCAAAGCTGCTCGTATGCGTCGTGAGGAGATCCGGCGTCGTGATGAGGCAGTGCGTAGTGCTGAGCAGACTGCCGAGGCTTCGCAGCGAGAGGTTTCACAACTTCGGGCAGCGCTGGAGAAAGAGCAACGCGCCCGTGAACTCGCTGAGCGAGATTTAGGAACCGCCAACGATCAACTTAGAGAAAAGCGAGTTGAGATTGCGCAACTCCGTGATGAAGTCGCGACGCTGCGGTCAGAAGGTGATTCGGCAAAACTGAAACTCGCGCGCCTGGAAGGTGAGAAGCAGGCGGAAACGGCACGCGTTGAATCGGAACGAAGAGCATCTGAAAGACGCGCAGCGGAAGCAACTCTAAAAGAGACGCTGGCAAAGTACGGCGCGCTTAAAGAAACTGCGACAGGCTTTCGACTCGTGCTGCCGGAGACAATTTGGACTAGCGCTCGCACTGCAACCTTGTCTGCCGCGTCATCGGCTAAACTCGAACCACTGGCAGCGTTGTTAGCGAGCAATCCTGATTATCAAATCCTGATCGAAGCTTACACTGACAGCAAAGGGAACGAAGTTTCATTGCAGCAGTTGACGCAGGAGCGAGCTCGTGTGCTTTCCGATCGCTTTCAATCAGCTGGCGTTGATCCGATGCGCATTCAGGCAAACGGCATGGGCGCCTCCAACCCGCTTGCTCCGAACACCACGGTTGCAGGCCAGAAAAAGAATCGCCGCGTTGAGATAACGTTTACGTCGCAAGGGACTAAGAGCACAGCGGCAAACTAATGAAGTGCATAAGCTTTGTGCTTCGTACTTAGTACTTTGTGCTTGGTTTCCTGGCGCTGGCGAGGTAAAACAAAGCACTAAGTACAAAGCACGAAGCACAAGATGTCCCCACTCGAGCCGCTCGAAATACTACAAGTCATCGGCTATAGCATCGGTGCGTTACTGCCGCTCTGGATGCTATTCCAGCTCGTCACTCACCGCAGCAAACTCACCAATATCGAGCGATTACTAGCCCTGCTTGCGCTCACGATGGGCGGCTGGCACACCAGCAATCTCGTGGTCACACTGCATGGTCTCTTTGACCTCGGTCCTGAAACATGGACCACGCTGCTGCGATTCGCAGACACGATCGCCGTTGTTAGCATCACTTTTGCATACTCATTCCTGCTTCACGTCCACCTTCACCTATGGGCTAACGCGCACGGCCGCCAGCTCAACAAAAGCGAGCACGTTCGTGTCTACATGTCTTATGTCCCCACGATCTTTCTTCTCGTCGCGGTGCCGAAACTGTGGACCGGCGAATACGCGCCGATGTTCACGAAGCTTTCGTTCTTCGTGATTCCTTTTGCTTTCTGGATTGCGTACGTGCTCGGCTTGATCGCAGTGACGGAGCTGCTGATTGCGCGCAGAAGCAGGAACCGCAGCGAGAAGATAATCATGCGGACGCTTGCTTTTTCGTTTGTCGGCGTGGGCTTCGTGATCTTTGCAGCACTAGCTGCGGGTGTTGGTGAGGGGACCGTCGCCGGCGTTTATCTCAAGACGATTGCGAACCTCGGATCGTTGCTGCCTTCGGTTCTGCTCGCTTACTACATCTATCGTTATCGCTATCTCGAAATAATCATCGAAGAAAGTCTGATCGTGGTGACATTCGCCACGGTGGTGTTGACGGTCTACGTCTTCGGTATTCGCACGATTGGCGACTGGATGACGCAGCGATACGGCGTTAGACCAGGACTCGTCGAAGCATTGCTGATCCTCGCGCTCGCTCTACTCGCAGCGCCTTTGCGTGGCTGGCTGGCCCAACGATTCCACAAACTGTTCGAGCGTGAAGCTGCGCTTTATAAAGAGATCGTCGCGCGCATCGGATCGTATGCAGGCCAGTACAAGGATCTTTCGGATCTCTTGCACTTTGTCGAAGAGCGAACCACAGACGTGCTTGGTTTGCGGCAAATTAAAATCTTCATAGAGGATGAGGAGCCGTGGGTGAAGCAGGTGCTCGAGAAATCGAAAGAGAATGGGTGGGAGCCGGTTGAAGACGAGCCTGCGCTTACGGACAAAGGATTCAAGATCGCATATCCGCTGCGTCGTGAAGATAAAGTCGAGGGATTACTCGCGGTCGATGCGGCTTCGGCAAGTCTCACTCCTGATGCACGCTCAATCATCGGACTCCTCGCCGATCAAGTGGCGATCGCAATCGACGACTCGAGACTGCTGGGAGAAAACCTGAGGCTCGAACGAGAGCTGGCGGAACGAGAGCGTCTCGCGGCGCTGGGTCGTATGGCTGCAACGGTCGCGCATGAAATTAAGAACCCGTTGTCAGCGATAAAGTCGATCGCGCAAGTGATGCGCGAAGACGAGAATCTGCGTCAGGAGTATGAGCGGGATCTCGGTTTGATTGTCGGTGAAACCGATCGTCTGAGTCAGAGCGTGACGCAGTTGCTGAGTTTTGCGAGGAGAGAGAGTCCTGCAACCCAGCCGCTGAGTGTGGATGAGTTGTTGCGATCTGTGGTCGATCTTTTTCGAGCCAGTGCCAGGGAACAGGGAGTCGTGCTGGATTGCGAGGTAAAGGTTGAAGCAGAGCTGGCAGGCAAGTCTGTTTCGGCACTCCGTGACGCACTCTCAAATCTTTTGCTCAACGCGCTTCAGGCGACGCCACAGGGCGGAAAGGTTGCGCTGATCGCAACAACAGCCGACAGCGAGTTATTGATCAGCGTTCAAGACAGCGGTTCAGGGGTACCCGCAGATCTGCGCGAACGTATCTGGGAACCTTTCTTCACCACACGACAACGTGGCACCGGCTTGGGTCTCGCGATCGTTCGCAAGCGCGTTCAGGAAGTCGGCGGCTCGGCCTCACTCGATGTTAGTCGCAACGGTCGCGGTGCACTCTTTCAATTGCGCGTTCCACTCTAATCAAAGCACTAAACTCAACTGATACATTTGCTTTTGTGCTTTTTGTGCCTTTTTGTGGCTAACTGGAACTTTATTGAGGCATGTGCGTGATACCTCTGACCTCGTGAACCGCTATTTGATTTAAGGAGATGACAGTAATGAAGAAGCAGATATTTCTGAGCGCGATCCTGCTCGCATTGTGCCTGCTGAGCAGCTTAACAGTTCAGGCTCAGAGTTCGGATCCTGATGAAGCCAATCTCGAAACGCAACTCTATCTGATCGTAGGAACAAATCAGGATGTTGACGAGACGCGCTTACCCGCAACGCTCGAACCGGTAATTAAACAGTTGCGCGCGTCCTTGCCATTTAAAAACTACCGTCTTGCGGCCACCCTGATTAATCGTGTGAAGAATGAAGGCCGTTTGGAGCTCAGCTTTATCGGTGGACCACTTGCGGCACAAGCCGGCGTAGCCTCATCAACAACACCAAGCTTCAGCCAGTTTAAAGTGCGGCAAGTCAAGCTTGTGCGTAACAGTGAAAACCAGCCGGTAGTGCAGATGCTTGGTTTCAATTTTGGCGCCCGTATTCCGATTCAGACCCCGGGTGCCATGGCGGCGAGCGGTGCAATAGCGCCGGTCGTCAACTACGAAAACACCGGACTCGCAACAGACATCAGCATG
>DATEIS010000352.1:0-7071 GCA_035278765.1 Pyrinomonadaceae bacterium
GAGGCTAGCTCGTCCGCTTTTTCCTGAAGTTCGTAACGCGCCTTTAGTTTCTCGGTGACGTCGAGCGCGAGCACGAGCTGCGCCTGCTTTCCGTCAAAGACGATTGCGTTCGAAGTGACTTCGACATCGATCGATGAGCCGTCTTTCTTCCTGTGTTTACAAACAGCTGAATTTACTGCGGTTTCTTTGAGCAAACCGGGAACAATTTCGGGAGCGCGAATGCTCTTAATCGTCATTGACATAAACTCGGAACGCGAATAGCCGTAGTGACTAACTGCCGCATCGTTTACTGCCAGAAACCTAAATGTCCGCGCGTCATAGACCCACATCGGTTGCGGGTTACTGTCGAAGAGAATCCGATACTGCGCGTCTGGTTTTAGAGGATCGCTCATATGTAGGAGAGGGACGACGACCTCGCCCTGGCCGTCGTCCCTCTTTCCACGCGCGAGGATTTCACCCTGTTTACAACGCGCGCGTCTCGTAGAATTCAATTCACTGCCGCTCGTGTCTGAAAAAAACGTCCTCGAATCAAATTCAGAACTTCACTTGCGAGGAACGGTTTGTACAACACCGGCACATCGGCCGTCTCACAGATCAGCAAGCCTTCTTCGTTTAGTCCGCCCCCGGTCATCATGATGATTTGGGCCGTAGGCTGTTGCCTTTGGAACTCCAAACCGAGTTGCAACCCGTCGTCATTCCCAAGCATGTAGTCGACCAGGACGACGTTGGGTCTGAGCGCCGAGAAAAGTTCGCGCGCCTGTCCTGCAGTTTCAGCAGTCAACATTTCCCAGCCCGCTTCTTTCAATTCGACTGCGAGAAACAGCAGCAGATCGTGATTGTCGTCAACGATGAGGATCGAAGGCTTTGAAGTCAGACGAATTTCGCGTCCGGACTCGGAAGTGATCTGAAGTTTGTCGTCTGCTTCACCAAACGAAACACGCACGAGAGCGCCTGGAGCAATATCGCCACGCGCGACCATCGTCGCCAGCGGTTGCGTCAATTCGCGATGCATGGTCCGTTTGAGTTCGCGCGCGCCGTATTCGCGGCTGACGCCTTTGCTCAATAAAAACTGCCTGCTTTCCGGTGTGACCTCTATCTCAAAACATCTCTCACCCAGCCTGGAATTCACATGGCTTTGCAGCGCTTTAATGTCGTGATCGAGAATGGCCTCCAGCGATTCCTGATCGAGTGGTTGATAAGTGACGATTGCGTCGATGCGATTTACGAACTCCGGTGAGAAGCGCTTTCGCACTGCGCCGAGTGCGATGTTTTCGAGTTTGCCGGTGAGTTCGGAACGGAGTTTGGGAAATGCTGTTTGGAAACCAATTTCCGGATTGATCTCCCTCATCATTTCCCGTGCTCCTAGATTGCTGGTGAAGAAGATGAGGCTTTTTTCGAAGTTCACCTCCATGTTATCACCCAGGCGCAACGTGGCTTTGTCGAGAATGCCCAGCAGCAGTTTGGTGAGCGAAGGTGAAGCCTTCTCGATCTCGTCAAACAGGACCAGGGCAAGGTCCGACGTTTCACTGGTTGCGTCTTTAAGTCCTTGTTGAGTGAGCATGGGCACTGTTTCACGATGACCGAGATACCCCGGTGGAGCGCCTATCAATTTCGCGGTCTCGTGGTCCAGTTGAAATTCTCCACAATCGATCTTCACTAAGTGTTTTTCACTGCCATGCAAGAGGTCGGCAATGGCTTCTACAGTTCTGGTTTTTCCCGTGCCGGTTGGGCCTAGCAACAGAAAAACACCGGCAGGTCGTCCGGCGGGAGCCAGCCCTGACTGATACATGTAGACATAGGGAACAATAATGTTAGTGGCCGTGGATTGGCCCACTACCTTTCTCGAGAGAAGACTCACAAGATCCTGGCCCGAACTTGAGGGGGCCAACACATGACTGTTTGTTGAGGTCAGTTCGACTGTTTCGCTCATTTCGGGCGACCTCTTGTTCGAGTGGTTCAGAATTCCCCACCCCGACTACGTTGTTAAGCTGAAAGACAGGAAGATTTGTTTGGCATTAGTGCAGCCAAACTCGCACACCAATCGATTCCTCTCTCAAACATAGCCGGCTTTCCTGAAGCGAGAGGTGCCTTTGAACGGCAATTAGAATTGCTCCATCAAGCCGGAAGGCTATGTATCAAACCGTCGGTCGATAGGCTAAGCGGTATCGGAAACCTGCGCAATTGGGGAGTTTCCTGAAGTAACCTCAGTGAATTCCTGACATCACTCGACTTCTATCAGACCGACGATGATTGCGTAACGAACCAGGCCGGCGACGTCATGAATGCCGAGGCGTTCCATCAACTGGGCACGGTGGGTTTCCACAGTCTTGACGCTGATCTCGAGGAGTTGTGCGATCTGTTTGGTGGTCTTACCTTCGGCGATGAGGCGAAGCACCTCACGTTGGCGCGGGCTCAGTGTCGCGAGCAGATCTCGCTTCGTCGCGCCCTTGCCATACTCGAGCAGCGTTTTTCGTGAAGTCTCCGGCGAAATATACACTTCACCACGAACGACAGTCTGGATTGCCTGTTCGAGTTCAGTGCTGGCCGCACTCTTCGGCAGGAACCCGGCAGCTCCTTCGCGCAGCGCACGGATGGCGTACTCGCCTGCCTCGTGCACTGTTAGAACGATGATCCGTATTTCCGGGAACTTCTTTGTGACCTGTTCCAGAACCTCGAAGCCGCCGCCGTCAGGCATTGTAATGTCGAGGAGCATGAGGTCCGGCCTAAACTCACGAACGAGTTCGAGGGCTTGGCTTCCCGTTCCGGCTTCACCGACGACGACCATTCCTTCAATTTTTTCGACGAGTGCCCGAATACCAGCACGTACCAGTGCATGGTCGTCGGCGATTACGACACGAATCGGCTTCATGAGGTTGTCTGCCTATTTGTATTCAGTCGGGTACCTACCGGACATAAGTGAGTTTGAGAATTTAACAAAATAAAACCCTCCCACCGGTTTTACGATGCATCATTGCAGGAAACCCCTGATTCAACAATCAGGAATAACCTGAGGTGCAAGTGTTGGGGTCTGGCGCTGTGAGGCAATATTACGTTGGACGAGGCGGTAAAGAAAGCAAGCTTAACAACTTGATTGCCATCGGCAACTGAGAGAGTTAGAATGCGGAGCATGAACTCGCGTTTCAATTTTCCGGACACCGTTCCACTTGTACAGTGGGAGGATGGAAGTATACGAGTACAAGGTACACGCCTGTTGCTCGCTATGATTCTCACTTCGTTCCAACAAGGCAACACACCAGACGAAATCAACGATAGCTTTCCATCGGCCTCAGTCACTCAGATTCAGGCTGTGATTGGCTGGTACCTCGACAACAAGTCTGAGGGAGATACTTATCTTGAAGAATATCACGCAGAAGGTGAAAGGCTTCGTGTTCAAATCGAAAGCAGGCCGGAATACAAAGCGTTTCGCAAAGAACTTGAGCGCAGACGAGAGGAATACCTGAAACGCCAACGAGAACAATTGATTAAAACCTAAACGTCACATACAGACAAAATGCTTCGTCTCCTCACCGACGAAAACTTTAACAAACGAATCGTGAGCGGTCTGCACCGCCGCTGTCCCAATCTAGATCTCTTATCTGTCAGAGACGTCGGGCTCGCCGGTCTACCGGATCCACTATTACTCAATTGGGCGGCTCAGGCAGATAGGACCATGTTGACTCATGATGAACAAACTATGATCAATTATGCCGAACAGTTATTGATCGGAGGCGAGCCCATGGCCGGGGTGGTATTGATCCCTCAACTATTGCCAATTGGCCGTGCGATCGAGGATCTGCAACTGGTGATCGAGTGCTACTCACAACCAGAGATGCACAATCGTATAGAGCGTCTGCCACTCTAGAATGTGTATCAAAGCTAAGTGAGCGTGGGTGGTAACACGAACTGCCCAAGGTGGGGACCGGAATAGTTTTGTGCGGTGCGCAGGGCGAGTTCCAGTGCTGGTCGCGTAGTCTCGGGTGTGATCACCGCGTCGACGAATCCGCGTGCTGCTGCGTACTTCGCATCGAGTTCCATATCGTAGGTCTCACGCACCTTGTCCATCTCAGCCGTCAATTCCGCATCAGGAGACTCACCATTTTTCTTCAACTTCTCCAGTTGACTGCCAAACACTGCCTGCACAGCCGAATCGCCTTCCATCACTCCCATACGACCGGTGGGCCAACTGAAAATAAAATCAGGATCAAAACCCTGACCCGCCATCGCGTAGTATCCGGCGCCGGAGGCGTGGTTGATGGTGAGAACAATCTTGGGGACAGTCGCAGTCGCCATCGCTTCTACAAACTGTGCGCCGGCGCGAATGATCCCCGAGTGCTCGGCGTCAGACCCAACCATGAATCCCGAAACGTCCTGCACGAACAGCAACGGCGTTTGATGTCGTGTGCAAGTCTCAATGAAGTACGCAACCTTCTCTGCCGATTCTGTGTAGATGATGCCGCCAAAGCGCGGTGGCTTACCGCCCGGCACGCGCACCATCCCGCGATGATTGGCAATCACGCCGACCTGGATGCCGGAAATGCGAGCGTGACCCGTGATCATCTCCTTCGCATAGTCAGCCTGAAATTCGTCGAGATGACCATCGTCGAGCAAACACTCCAGTAACTTGCGCACGTCGTAAGGTTGTCGATGATCTTCAGGAATAATCTCGTAGAGTTCTTCAGCAGATCGTGACGGCTCTCCTCCAGACTCTAAAGCACTCGCTGGTTTTGGTAGCTCCGACACAAATTCCCGAATCTTCTCGATACACGTTTGATCGTCGGGCACTCTGTAGTGGGCCACGCCTGATAGTTCGTTGTGAGTGCGGGCGCCACCTAGAGTTTCGTTGTCGATGGTTTGTCCGGTCGCACCTTTGACGAGATTGGCGCCGCCGAGTCCCATAAACGACGTGCCCTCGACCATGATGATGATGTCAGAAAGCGCCGGCAGATACGCGCCGCCCGCAATGCAAGGCCCCATGACTGCCGAGATCTGCGGCACTTTTAGATAACGGCGCATAATTGAGTTGTAATAGAAGATTCGCGACGCGCCGTATTGACCAGGAAAAACCCCACCCTGATAAGGAAGATTAACGCCTGCAGAATCGACCAAATAGATAATCGGCACGCGCGAGCGCATCGCGATTTCCTGCGCGCGCAGGATCTTCTTGATCGTTTCGGGCCACCACGAACCCGCTTTTACAGTCGCATCATTGGCAACCACAACGACTTCTCTGCCCTCAACGCGACCAACAACAGTAACAACACCCGCAGCCGGAGCACCGCCCTCATATTGATCGAACGCCACGAGCAACCCGATTTCCTGTGAGTAGGAACCTTTGTCGAGGAGTAGCTCGATACGTTCACGAGCAGTTAACTTACCTTGCTGGTGTTGGCGATCGATCTTATCAGGACCACCACCGCGACGAAGCTTGGCTTCGAGTTGCAGTAGTTGTTCCGAAAGTTCGCGTAGGCGCGTTGATTGTTTTGTTGCCGAACCGCTATCAGACTTTTTCATGTGCGAATCTTATCTCTACCGTTGTTGCCAGATGGTGCGAAGCAATACTTCGGAATCAGTCGAGGCAGGCACGCCTTCGACAATCGCGACGCGCGAACCGCGCAATTCGAGGGCTACTCCACCGCTTGCAGTTTGCCATTCCATGAGATCGTCAGCGGCTTTCGTTTCTTTCGCATCAGGATATCGCTTTGAAGTCCGCTTCGCATAAGCATCGAAAAACTCACGCGCGTCAGCGGGCGTATCCCAGGCGGTTAACTGCGCGATGAAGAACTCGTCCGGTTTGCCGGTTTCATAAAGCGCAAAACGATCGCCTCCCCAACCCGCGGAGGCTTGTTTCGATTCAGCCTTGTTGTTCAAAAACTCGTCAAGGACCAGATAACAACCCCACTCACCATTCACGTCGTAATCGATACGTTTCCAGGCTGGACCAAGAATAGTTTTGAAATCCGGCAGCGCAAGTATCTGTGGAGCTTCATAGGTGAAATATTTTTCAGCATGCAGGATCTGCTCGCTTGATTGCGGCAGTTTTGCGAACGCCTTGGATACCATCTCCCAGCCACCGCGTTTGTAAACCTGCGTGGCCCATGCTGAACCCTCTTCGTACGGGAACAGTAACGACTCACGCAACGCACGTGGTGCTCGCCTGAACTGTTCCGTCGCTATTTCCTGTCCGCCTAGACTTTTAATGAACGCCAACGCCACGAGAGGATTCTTTGACATGTAAATCGTCATCGCAAGCGTCGCATCACCTTCGATGAGCGCATGTGCGGCGAGCTCGGCGTCAGAATCTCCTTTGGGCCACTTCTCAAAGCGCTTGAGATTGAAGTGCTGATCCTGTAGCGCGTGCGTCAACTCATGGGCCATGACCGGCTTTTGCCCGTCAAGCTCGATCCAATCAGCCAGGTAAAACTGTTGCGCCTTCGGATCGTAGTAGCCAGCCACCTGTTCAGTCAGCAGTTTTACTAAAAACGTCCGATACGCGAACTCTTTGGGCGCCAGGCCAAAGGCACGAAGAAGGACCTCGGCCGCATGCATTTCAGCAGGCGTCGTATCGGAATCAAGGTTCTTAACAATCATCCGCTCGATATCGGCGCGCGACTGGGCGCCACTCTTGACTGCCTTCAGTATCGAGAGCTCTCGCAATTCGCTCGTTTCTTTGAGCATCGCAGCAGTTGTCGAGACAATCGCCGCGTTTTGGGCGTTGGCCGTAGCAGCACTCTGTGCCTGGCTTCGTGGCAGAAAGCTGCCGGTGCCGACGGATAACAGGGTCAGTAGGGCCAGCGCCGCGCTAATTTGCTTTGACATATTGGTATATTCACTCTTATAGTCCGCTAAACGTTTACAGCTAAACAAGGATCAGGATTAATTCCTTCTCTCGCTTATGAGTTCGGAAGGCTTTGCTCAGATGACAAGCCCTGCCCCTGAAGATGTATTCGGCGTTTGGCACGAAACGGTACTTCGTGTGCGTTACGCCGAAACGGATAAGATGGGCATCGTTTATTATGCCAACTATTTGGTCTGGTTCGAAATCGGCAGGACTGATTATTGTCGCGTGCGTGG
>DATEIS010000353.1:0-6796 GCA_035278765.1 Pyrinomonadaceae bacterium
GTAGAAGTGCGTATGAAGATCAAACTTCATTATTTTTCCCGGAGATACTGATTAAGACTCTCGGCCTGCACATACTCGCCACGAAACGTGTAAATGTCATCAAGCTTCCACGCGCCATCTTCCAAAAGAAAAATAAACGACGTGGTCCGCTCATCGCCGGGATAGTTTGTCTTTGGTCCCCACTTGTAAAGCACGTCGATCACGGCTCGCTTGCCGTATCGTCGCGAAGCAACAATCGCGTAACTTGTTGGCTGGTCCCACGATCCGATGAAGGTGTTGTTGCTGGGATAATCAGGATCGTCTTTCGGGCTCGTAAACGTGGCGAGTTTCTGCGCGAGAGCTTTGCGTAATTCCTGGGTGAGCCATCGCTTCTGCGCCTGCTCGTCGCGAACAATTCCTGGTTCACTCTTTTGCAAATATTGAAAGAATCCGCGAAACGCAGCCAGACACTCGCGCGGCGCCGCAGCCGCAGGCGCACTGTGCTTAGCCTCGACGATGGCACTCTGGCCCATGGCAACTAACCCGCTTGAAAGTATCAACGCAATTCCGAATATATATTTCATCCTGTTTCCATCCTATCTATAAAGCCTTCACCATCTCAAACTGCCTTAGCACAACTTCAAACCCGTTCGCCTTATAAAACTCCAACGCCCCCTTCAAGTCCTCATCCACGTTATTCGTCTTTAAAATCCCATCACCGGAAAGTGTCGCAAGAATCCTGCTGCCAATTCCTCTTCGTCTGAACTCCTGCGCCACCGCGAGTTGCATCAAAATACGCGACGGCTTGTACACGATCCCATAACCCACGCACTTCTCGTCTACGAACGCTCCAACAATCTCGCATTTACTCCTTACTCGCTCAACGGCGTCAGTAGAATTCTGCCAGGACGGCCCCCCATCCCAATACGCGCAAAACACGTCCCACTCTGGTTCTTCCAGCCGGCGAAGCGACACTCCCTCGATATCGCCTAACGGTTTCAGCGGCTCGGTTGAGTGCAAAACAGCCAATCTTCTAATTTCTTCAAAACCCAGTTTGCAATACAACGCCACCGCGCGTTCATTCGAAGTTATAACCTCGAGCAGATATTGCGTGATCCCGTGTTCTTTCAATTGCGGCACCATAAAATCAAATAATTCTTCCGCCACGCCGCGTCGCCTGTGACTCGGAATAACGCCGGTGCCCGCGTCATAAGCAGTCAGCCCTCCCTTCCACATCCCGCGCGCATTCATGTAGAAACCAATCATTTGTTCGCCATCAAAAGCGCCGGCGCTGAGTTCCAGTTCGACACCGTCGCGTTTCACGCGCTGTGCAAACTGCTCCTCAGACATTTGCAACTTCACCTGATAGTCTGAGAATGCATCGAGAAAGCATTCATACAACGGATGAAAGTCTGCGTCAGTTAGAAATCGTTTCTTCACGTGGATGCCTCGGAATGGCAATCTAATCGTAACATTCCTGAATGAGACGCTGGTGTTATAGTGTCGATCAGTCAGGTAACTTTCTTCTTTCTCCGATTCAAAAGCAGCGGCGGCGGCAACCCGGCGGCTACCAATCCACCCAAAATTGTATGACTACTCCAGCAGTACCGAGCCGAGAAGAACGCGGCCAACCTAAACTCGTCAATGGCCACAGACCTAATGTCAATAAAGACAATTGGCTTGGTTTCGTCGGCGACGTTGTGAATTTTACCGGCGAGGTGTCGTTCAAATCGATGCTGCGTATCGACGGACATTTTTCCGGCGCCGTTACCTCACCGGATGGAACGCTGATCGTCAGCACTGGAGCAGAAGTGACAAAAGCTGTCATCAAAGTCGCGGTCGCAAAGATCAACGGCACTGTGGAGGGCGATATTCGCGCCAGTAAGGAACTCGTGCTTGGTCGTACGGCGAATGTGACAGGTCATGTCGCTGCGCCCGCTTTGGTGGTGGAAGAGGGCGCGCAACTCAACGGCAGTTGCCGTCGCATCTAGAGCCACAAAAGGGACAAAAAGCACATAAAGCACAAAAGTGGTTTTCTTTGTGCCTTATGTGTTTTTGTGCCTTTTGTGGCTAATTCTCGGTCCACGGATGAAGATGATTGTTGGCTGAATGACCATTTCCTGTCATTCGTTGATAGACGTTTAGTAAAAGCGGTACGACGATCTGTGGCGCGAAAAGTTTTTGCTGTCGTTCTCGCGCCGCGGCGCCCATTTCATTGCGACGTTGAGGATCATTTGCCAGTGTCGCCATCGCGTCGGCCAGTGCGACTGCATCCCCTGGTGGAACCAGGATGCCAGTGTCAGCGTCGATAACGTCAGGAATGCCGCCGACGTTTGTAGCTATCACCGGAATCCCGTGAGCCATGGCTTCAATCACACCGTTTGGAGTTCCTTCTGCGAAAGACGGCAAAACGAAAACGTCGAGGCTGTTCATGAACGCGCTTCTTAGCCGCGGGTCTGAATAATGCCCGACGAGTTCGCAAGCGTTGCGCAGTTCTAACTCACGCATACGGGCTTTGACTTCCAATAATTGCGGGCCCGCCCCGGCGATCCGTGCTACTGCTAAAAACTTCTCACGATTTACCTTGGCGAGCGCGTCCAACAGCACGAGTGGTCCTTTGCCCTCCTCGAGGCGCGCCGCGAATCCGAAAACGGTCTCTACGGAATTGTCCGATCGTAACGAATCAACTGTGTGTGAGTCGGAACCGTCCATGATCAAGGGCAGAACTGAAACTGAACGAAGGAACGGAAATCGTATGGACCACTCCGTAGCCAGTCGCGGTGACAGGGCTGCCACTTCAGTGCATAACGGCAAAACCTTTTCCAGACGGCGATAATAATCGTCCAGGAGCGGCAGGTGATGAGCGGTTCCCATTTCGTGATAGAGAACCGGAATACCCAATTCATGACCGGCACGGATCATCATTTCGGCGCCCGTGTCGGGTGTGAAGACATGCAAGACATCCGGGCGATGTTCGTCAAAGTATGCACGGCAATCACGGTAATGAAACTGCGTGATGGCGCGGATCGCAACCTGCCAAATCTTGCGTAAACCCGCCGGTGAGCGCTTCACGAAGAAGAGAAAAAACAGCGCGCTGGTCAGCAAGCTTCGAAACAAGCGCAAACAAGCAAACAAGTACGACCTCAAAACTATTACTTGAACCGGTACTCCTTTCATTTTCATTCGTCTGCCATATTGATCGTCCACACTCGGCGGATATAACAAGACTACCGACACATCATGTCCGGTCTGTTGAAGATGCACTGCATAATTCAACATGATTTCGTCGGCCCCGCTGATTGGACCAAACATAGTAGTTTTACAAAGTGCGATTTTCATACCCTTAATATCGCTGATTCACCTTCTGATTGTTGCTGATAAACCGGTCCCGCTTCTCGACAGAGGTTCAGGTACATAGTGAGAACTTCGTCGGGCATGTTTAGCGCGGCTAACTCGGTTGTCTTGACATGGTGATGACGCAAGTTGCACGAGATGTGAGCAGACGCGCGACTGATTACATCTTCCGGGACTTCCATACCGATTCGGTTCGCGACTCTTTGGAGTTCTGCGGTCGGATCGCAGAAATACGATTCGTAATGGGTGACCACTCTTTCTTCAGGTGGTGTTGCGGCGAGGATCTCACGGTAATAAGTCAGCCAGAGCAGAAACGGCGGCATACTGATCAAGTCACCTCGCTTGCGCAATGAATGCGCGACCTCCAGCGGGTTTCTCAAACAGATTAGCAACTTTAAATCTGGAATGATTCGTCGCCAAAATGGAAACGTTAGTGAATTACGTGGATCCTTCCATCCCCAATAGTATCGACCGTGGAGCCGCTTGATGAGTTTCTTGGCCGGTTTAGTCAGAGCCTCGACCTCTGGCATTACTTCCCAGCCCGGAGGAAACTCCGGCGGGTTGTTCCACGAACCGCCAAGCCGGCTTAAGATCTCATCATTCAGGGCGACGAAACGCACATGCTCAAAGTGCGGTTCACCATTATTTGAATCGAAGCCGAGTTCTTTTTCTCGGCCGAGAAACAAGCCGCAGGCCTGAAGAAGCCTGGCAACCATCGACGTCCCTGAACGATGCATTCCCGCGATGCAGAGAGGCACCGCAGCATTATACTTCATCCACGGATTACACAGATTCTATTTGATCAATCTGTGTAGTCTGTGGAAAAGCAATCTCAGTGGCCCAGTGCTTTTGTTACGCTCGCGCTCTCTCCTCTTTTTTTGCTCTAAGTTTTCGAGCATCAAAACTTTGTCTGGTTCCGACTGTAGCGCATTCATGTGTGCGGCGGTCCAGTCGACCATCTCACCTAATGCTGATGCATCAAAAAGCTCTAGCTCGTCAGGACGCCGAAGAAAGGAATGACCTTTATCGATGTGATCGTAGTGTGTGTGCCAGCCCCTGGCCCTCTCTTGCGCGTGCCAGCGCGGCTTTCGCTCTCTGAAGATCTTCTTTTCGCCATGCGCTTGTGAGCGAATCGGATAGTGCTTTAATAGAAATCGAAATGGATACGTGCGCCGTCCACGGAAACGTACTTCGTGGCCTCCCGATTCACTGAGCGATATGCGCCGTCCGAGGTTCTTCCATGCTTTGATCTCGATAAACTGACCCGGTTTATCGCTGAATTCGAAGTATCTGAAGTATGCTTCGAAATCCTCGCCGGCAGAGAAGGCATTGTCTGTCGGGTAAAACGTAATCACTGTGTGGTCAATACAATTAAAACCTTCACGATCAACCCTGCGGATCGCGTCTCTTAAACTCGATCCCTGCCATGGAGATGTTCTGATTTCGTCGACGTCCTGAAAGACAAACCAATCTGCTTCGATTTCTTCAGTGAGTTGCTCGATCCTCGAAAGTATATCTTCCCAAACGTAGTGGGTCGGCGGTCTGTGCTGAGGAAACTTCTCTATGGCTATGAGTCCTTTTCCGAGAAACTCACTGGCTAACTCGACCGTGGAATCAGTGGACCAGTTATCAATCAGATACACTTCCAAACCCTGCTTGATTAGATACTCGAGACAGGGGGCTATGATGTCCTCTTCGTTGTATGCGGACATCAGTGCCACCACGCGAAAATCAGAATTGCGAGGCCGTGACCCGGACTCTGGGCTTGCGGCACGATTGGCAGCCCGCGCTTTAGGAAGCATTTCTTCAAACATCTGTCGATACGCTCGCGACCGAAGCGACCAATCCCAGGCTTGAATATCTTGTTGAATTTGCTTCGACATCGCGCGCCGTAGATCACTGTCGTCGCGAAGCGTACGTATTTTGCGAGCAATATCATCGACGTCGCGTTCGACAAAAAAACCATTAACCCCATCGCGCACAAGCTCGGGCATATTACCGACGCGCGTCGTCAACAATGGCACACCGCACGCGGCGGCCTCCAAACATGGATTAGGTGTACCTTCGTTGCGACTGGCGCAAACGTACACATCCAGGGAACGATAGAACTCGCGCATTTCTTCAGGCCCGCGCCACTCATCTTCCCGCGCCGCGGTAAGCAATTCGACTCGTTCAACCGCGGCTGCCGCGGGCGCAATAAATTCGTGGTAACCGCGATAACCGGGCCCCATGTTTGTCAGGCTGCCGGCCCACCCGATCCGTAACAAAGGAGACGTGGCTTTGGTCGTGGCAGGAGAATAAAACGTTGTGTCCACACCGTTAGGGGTGTAGAACGTCGGAAGTTGAAGCAACGGCTGATACTGGCGGTACAGAAGGAGATTGTGGATGAAGACTCCACTGGCAAAGTCGCGAATGACCGCTAATCCGGGCTCGCGTCTTTCGTCGTCTAACTCGAAGCTTGATGAGATTCCTACTAATAGCTTGTGCCGGTTGCGTCTCAGGACGGGGGTGAGTGGCTGCAACGCTCTGAACTGGAACCAATAGTACAAAACGATTAGCGTCGCCTGATCGAGATCGTCTTCTGTAACGTCAGATTGATAGCGCAAACGAAAATCGTATTCGCTACCGAGCAGCCTCATCAGGTTACGCGACTTGAAATCGTGAGCCCAATTAGGACGATCGACTATGAAGAGTATGCGCGGATACATTTCTTATAGAATCTGTGTAATCTGTGGATACAAAACGTAAGAACAAATTCCTTGCTATTGCTGTGTTGGCGTTGCTCGGAATGTTGGCCGCGGTCATCGCACACTGGGCCATGTCCTCAGACGTCGGCGTCACTCCCGACTCAACAGTTTACTTGAGCGCCGCTGATCGGCTGGTAGAAGGAAAAGGCCTTACACCGATTGGCTACCATTTTGCCCCAGCTATACCGAGCGGTCAGTCCCTGGCCATCTTCCCCCCGGCGTATCCGTTACTCCTCGCATCGACCAGTCTGTTTACGAGTGACAGATTAGCCGGCGCAAAATACATACACTCATTCTTGTTTGCAGCAAATGTTTTTTTGCTTGGCCTTATCATTTACATTTCGAGTCGCTCGATATGGCCCGCCTTGTGTGCGATGGCTTTATTCCAAACTTCTTTCCCGTTGCTTAGCACCTACACGATGGTCCGGTCTGAGCCACTCTTCATGTTTTTCCTTCTGTCCACGTTGCTGGGAATGGTCTTTTACACTCAGAAACGTCAGCTCTGGCTATTGCTGGCTTGTGGGATCGCGGCGGCTGGCGCGTTATTGACGCGTTACGTCGGTGTCGTCGTTCTGCTGCCGCTTGTTTTGACACTTCTTATGCAAGACGGCCCATTGCGTCGCCGGTTTAAAGACGGCGTGCTGGTAGCAGGAGTTGCGCTTCTGCCGCTTGTCGGATTGCTCATCCGCAACAAGTTGATAGCCGGCTCATCCACG
>DATEIS010000354.1:0-5284 GCA_035278765.1 Pyrinomonadaceae bacterium
CCACTGAAGGTACTACGCACGAGGAAGTGAAGGGAATCGTCAGTAGTCCGTCGGCAATTGATCTTCGGCTTTGGTCTTGCGTTTTGATGAGGGGTCATCTGATCTAAGAGGAGGAATGCTTTGCACAAAAGGTCGTCATCATTCGTATCGAGGGCTCTTGCGCCGGAGGAGCAACATGTTTATAGCCCCGGTTCCTTCGTTACCCCGCTCCGTCAGGAGCGGAATGTAAATTGAGCGCCCACACCACATTGCGCTCCGCTGGAGCGCGATGCATTTAGTGGTGTAAGGCTATAAACATCGTGCTCCTCCGGAGCACTTTGCGCAGAGCTACTAGACCCATAAACCACTTTTTGTGCAAAGCCGAGGAGGAACCAATGACCTGGGGACCAAAGACCGGGATGAAGGGACTAAAGACCCTGACCTTTGACAACTAACAACATGACGCAGACCAATCGTTCCAGGAATCGCGCGCTGTTGCACAGTATCGCGCTGCCCATGCTCTTTCTAACGGTGGTACTGCTAGGCGGGTTGCGCGTGGGCGCAGAGAACCGAACCTTCATTTTCGTCGCGCCGCCGCTAATCACGCTCTTTCTCGCGGTTCTATTGGTGCTTCTCCTCGTTCGCGGCCGTCTAATTAGGTTTCATCAATGGATCGCGAGCGATCTTCCGCCTCTCACGAATGGTGTCCATATCTGGATGCTCATCACACTCTTTTTCGCCTCGGCCCAGGCTTTTAACTCTGTGCTGCCTGAGCGCGGCTTGCTTCACTGGATGTTCTCGTTCTTTTTTCTGTGGACGCTCTGGAACAATCAATTCTCCTCGTTTGACCCACGCAGGCTTTTGCGCAGCCTCGCGATACTCTTCGGTACAGCTTTCGTTCTCAAACACATGCTGCTGGCGAGCCTGTATAGTCCGGACGGTGGATGGTTGAAGCGTGTAGCCGGGACGCTGTTACAAGGTGTTTCGCTTGGCACGTTAGACACGCCAAACTTTGCGCCCGTCACGGGCTATATTTCTTTCTTTACACTAATTCTTTACCTCGCGGGCTTGATCCTCCTGGCATTCGCAGGGAACGACGAAGTCGACCGGGTCGTTTATGCGCTTGCCGACGAACATCGACAACTACCTGCTACCGACCGGCTGGCGGTGCGCGAGGGAATACTGGATGATCAACCAGAGCCAAGGGCGAGAGTGGAACGCCAACCTGCACGCCGCGATGAGTAAGTCCCTTGGGCGGCCTTAGGCAATGCATGATCTACGCCACCACGAACTGTCAGTAATGTTCAAACCGTTCAGGTATGTGGCTGACGTAATTCACTGGTTCCAGACGACGGCAAAAGCCAAACTTCACAATTGGATGGCTTGAGTACTGCTGCGTCAGGCGCTCGTTCTCATCCCCGATTCGCTTCGCCCAGTTTTAGGTCAATCGATCGGAGCCTGCTAACCGAAATGCTACAATCCGCTCTGGCGTAAACTTGCAACATTTTCAGGGTGAACCACAAGATTTCTGGTTGCCTTATGCCAGTCTTGACTTGCCAGCGCAACAACGAGCGGAAGTTTTCATCCGCCGCATGACGGTTGAAGAAAAAGTCACGCAACTGGTGAATGAGTCGCGCGCGATTCCGAAGTTGTCTCTTGCTGCATCACATCGTGGATACTGGCAAAGACAGACCGCTGGGTCGTCGAGAACGACCGAATGGAGATTGCTGCCGGCTGATCCTCCAGCGATGTGAGACTAAGAAAAACTAATCTGGTCCGACAGAAACATATGAAAACCTTCATCCTGCTCGCTGCTATCATGCTCTGTGCCGTGTCACTGACCAATGCTTACTCACTAGATAACGGGCTGGCCAGAACTCCGCCGATGGGCTGGAACAGTTGGAACAAATTTGCCTGCGACGTTAACGAGCAGCTCATCAGGGAGATGGCCGATGCAATGGTAACGAGCGGCATGAAAGACGCGGGTTATGTTTACCTCGTCATTGACGACTGCTGGCAGATCGATCGCGATGCGCAGGGAAACATCCTGCCGGACCCGCAACGGTTTCCTTCCGGAATGAAGGCGCTGGCGGATTACGTTCATTCCAAGGGACTGAAATTCGGACTCTATTCGGATGCCGGAACGCTTACGTGCCAAAAGAGGCCAGGTAGCCGGGGTTACGAATTTCAGGACGCGCGGCAGTATGCAGCCTGGGGGGTGGATTATTTGAAATATGACTGGTGCTCCACGGGAACGCAAAACGCGCCGGCATCCTATTCAATCATGCGAGACGCCTTGTTGAAGGCGGGCAGGCCGATCGTTTTTAGTATTTGCGAGTGGGGAACCTCCAAGCCGTGGTTATGGGCCAAAGACGTTGGAAATCTCTGGCGCACGACGGGAGACATACAGGATTGTTGGGACTGTAAGCGTGACTGGGGCGGGATGGGCGTAGTGCATATCCTCGACCTTCAGGATGGTCTTGAATCGTATGCTGGGCCAGGCCACTGGAACGATCCTGACATGTTGGAAGTCGGAAACAAAGGCATGACGATAACTGAGTATCGCGCACATTTCAGTTTGTGGTGCATCCTGGCTGCGCCTTTGATGGCCGGAAACGACCTTCGCAACATGACGAACGAAGTGAAGGAGATTCTGACCAACCGTGAAGTAATTGCAGTGGATCAAGATTCACTTGGAATGCAAGGCCGCAGAGTCAAGCGTGACGGCGATCGAGAGGTATGGGCCAAGCAACTAGCGGACGGTGGTCGAGCGGTGGTGTTGTTCAATCGTGGGCCCAAGAGCCAGGAGATCTCGGTGTCATGGACCGAAATCGGGTATCCGCAGCACGTGGCGGCTCAGGTGCGGGATCTGTGGGCACACAAGGATCTCGGGAAGCTCACCGGAAGGTTTTCCGCCGAAGTACCGAGCCACGGCGTAGTGATGGTAACGGTCAAGCCCTAGACTGGCCTGATGATTCATCGGTCTCTTCTTTCGTATTAGGCGAACAAGTCGTCGAAAACCTATCCTTCGATTCAACGCAAGTGGAGACTTGCACGTTGCGCTATTCCCAGCGTCACTTCGCCTGCCGGATGCTCAAGGGCGTGCCTCGGTAATGCACCAAAACGTCCGGATCGTTGGTAGATGGCACGCCAACCCCGTGTCCTGATGAAACCCAGATGACGCGGAATGTGCGCTCTTTCGTCATGCCTGTGAATGAGCCCGCACGTTTCCCGATCCTCAGGACTCTGGTTGAATCGTTCCAGCTAATCGGGATGGTACTGTAGGCACCTTTTTCGTAATTGTAGTTATCGCCTTCATCTTCATACAACGTGAACGCTCCATTGGCGCCGGGATACACGCGCAACTCGATCGGATCATTCTTCTCGTCGGAATATTCGACCTGCGGCCCATAAGGAATAATACTTCCGGCGCGCACGAACACCGGCATCATCGTAATTGGCGCGGACGCATCGATCGTTTGTCCGCCTGTGTATGTCTTTCCGGTCCAGAAATCAATCCAGCTTGCCCCTGCAGGAAGATAGACCGTTCTAGTTGCAACTCCCGGCTTAACTACGGGCGCGACCATTAGCGCTGGGCCAAACATGTATTGGTCGCCGATGTTGTAGACTCGAGAGTCTTCACGAAAATCCATCACCAGCGCTCGCATCATCGAATAACCCTCGCTCGTCACTTTCCATGAGATTGAATAAATGTAAGGCAAGAGGTGATAGCGGAACTCGTCATAATTGATCAAAATCTTCTGCGTCGCCGGATCGAAGCGCCACATTTCCTTTGGTGGACCATCACCGTGAACGCGTAACATCGGACAGAAGGCGCTGAACTGGAACCAGCGAGTAAAGAGTTCGGCATAAGCGGGATTAGCCGGGTCGCCACTAAAGAATCCGCCCGTATCGCTGTTCCAGTAAGGAATGCCACTCAACGAAAAATTCAGCCCGGCCGGAATCTGCTTTGCGAACACTTCCCACGTTCCGCCAATATCGCCGGACCAGGTCACCGCCGCATTGCGCTGCTGACCAGCGTAAGCCGACCGTGTCAGTATGAACACACGCTTGCTTGAGTTCTCTGCGCGTTGCCCTTCATAAACCGCGGTCGTGTGCATGAGAGGATATGCATTGAAGACTCGCGTGCCTGAACCCTCCGCTGTCGTGAAGTTGCGAAACTCTCCCCAGCTGCCGCTGAGTTCAGGTTCGCTGGCGTCCAACCACCAGCCATCGATGCCCTTCGAAAACAGTTGCTGCGACATTTGGCGCCAATAGAGCTTGCGCGCCGACGGATTGAATGCGTCATACCATTGCCCCCGTCCTGCAGGATAAACGTAAGGAAGGACCTGCGGATAGAGAGCGCTCGCTGCGCGCAGTTCATCTGCGTTCGGGCTGGCGACATCGAACTTTGGCCAGACGGAGATCAGCAGGCGAGTATTCTGACTATGCAGCTCACTCAGTAACTTTGTTGGATCGGGATAGCGCTTCTCATCAAATTGATGCGAGCCCCACGGATGCGGATTCCAATATTGCCAATCCTGAATTAAGCCGTCGATTGGAATGTGCTCACTTCGATACCGGCTCACCACGTCCAGCAACTCCTGCTGCGTTTGGTAGCGGTTCTTACACTGCCAGAATCCCCACGCCCAACGGCCAAACATCGGCGCCGCTCCGGTCAGGTGGCGGTAGGCCGCAATCACCTTGTCGAGCGCTGGTCCATACATGAAATAATAGTCGATCGAATCGCTTGCCTCGGAGTTCCACGTAAGTGGCAGTTCGGTTGCAGACGGTACCCGCCAAACCAACCGCACCTCGGCGCCGCCAGCTCCCTGGTAATATTCCATCCGAATGCGATGACGGCTGTGCGCTGCGAATTTTAGCTTCGCTAGCGAAGTCTCCGGTGGGTGTGTGCTCCAGTTGTCGGCCACAAGGGTATCGTCGATCCAAAGACGCACACCATCATCGGCAGTAGCGAGTAGCATGTACTCTCCCGCCTGCTCAGCCTCTACGAAACCAGACCACCGCACGGTGTAGTGATCGTGCGACAGCTTTGGCGGAGGAGCAGCGGACCAGTTGAAGTCTATCTGCGGATCGATGCGTTTTTGCGCGAGTTCATCAAAGTTTTCTCCTCGGAAATAGCTGGCACTCAATCCGCCGGGCTGACCGTCATCGTTGAACAACTGCCGAGGCGGAATCGTCTCGGCCTCGTTCGCTCCCACATTCACAATTGTGACTGCGGGATTGTCCCAGAGCACGCCATAACCGCGACTGGAAACCAGCATCGGAACCGCCACCTCGCGAT
>DATEIS010000355.1:0-3831 GCA_035278765.1 Pyrinomonadaceae bacterium
CGCGGCTGCGATAGCAGCTAAGCGTTCGTTCTTAGCCTGCTTGCAGGGTTTGCATCTTTTGGGTTCGTTTTTTAGCCCTTTGTCGTGGAAGAAAACTTGCTCGCCTGCAGTCCAAATGAAGTTCTCGTTGCAGTCAACGCACTTGATTGGCCGGTCTTGATACTCGGTTTCCTGTGTCCTCTCCATTACCTGAACGGCTTCCATTTGTGCCATGATCTACTCCCCTCGGGTCCGTTAACCTATAAAACCATGATGCCGGCGGGCGATAAGAAAAAAGCGTTGAACGAATACGCTCTTCGGTTGTTTACCAAGGAGGGTAAAGTTCCAGCCTGTAAGGCCGCGATTGGATAACTGGTATATAACTATGGCGAAACTGTGTCAAGGTAAATCCTGCTTAAAACAGGTTCGCTTGACAGGTTTCTTGCTGACTGGCAGCATCCGGCACTCTAAATGATGAAAAGAATACTGATTATCGGGTCTGGTGGACGCGAGCACGCCATCGTCTGGTCGATAAAGCAAACTTCACAGGAGCCAGTTGAGATTTTCTGCGCCCCCGGGAATGCCGGCATCGAGCAGATAGCGCGTGTGGCCGATGTCTCCATCAGCGATCATGCGGCTCTGGCAGGGTTTGTTGAGTCACACAATATCGACCTCGCCTTTGTTGGTCCGGAAGCGCCGCTCGTGTCCGGCATCGTGGATGCGTTTACAGATCGTCGTCTACGGATAGTTGGTCCCACGGCGGCAGCAGCGCAGCTCGAAGGAAGCAAGATTTTTGCGAAGGACTTCATGGCGCGTCACGGAATACCGACGGCTGCGTACCGCGTTGCTGAAGCGCCGGAAGACGCAATTAAGTGTCTAAGAAGTGGAGCGTTTGGCTCGGCCGAGAGTCCGGTCGTGATTAAGGCCGACGGCTTAGCCGCGGGAAAGGGCGTAGTGGTCGCTGCGAACCGTAGTGAAGCTGAAAAAGCAATCGAGGATCTCATGGTTCATCACGTTGCTGGACGCGACGCTGCCGGACGCGTGGTGATAGAAGAGGCTTTGAGTGGAACGGAAGCATCGCTGCTTGTCTTCGCTGATGGGCGTGACTACGTACTGATGCCTGCGGCGCGCGATCACAAACGTATCGGTGAGAATGATACCGGTCCGAACACTGGTGGAATGGGAACAATTACCGATTCCTCGGTGCTGGAACAAAGTATTCAGGATCGAGTTGTGCATGAAATTGTGGAACCCACTTTGGCGGGCGCTCGTGAAGAGGGTTTTGCTTTTAAAGGAATTCTGTTCCTGGGACTGATGTTGACACCGGATGGACCAAAGTTGCTTGAGTACAATGTCCGGTTTGGTGATCCCGAAACGCAGGCGATTCTGGTTCGTCTAAAAACGGATTTACTTTCGATATTTGATTCAATGTACAACGGAACACTTGGAAGTTTGGACGTGAGTTGGTCTGAGGGCTCGTCCGCGTGCGTGGTCGCGGCGAGTAAGGGTTATCCGGGCAAATACGAAACGGGGGCTATTATTGGAGGTTTGGAACAGGTGGGGCCGGATTCCGTGCAGATATTTCATGCGGGTACGTCGAAGGACGCCGATGGCCGCATTATTGCGACAGGTGGACGCGTTTTGGGCATCACAGCGGCCTCTAATCAGTTAACTGATGCCTTAGCCCTTTGCTATCAAACACTCGACAAAATTCACTGGCCTGGCATGCAATTCCGCCGTGATATTGGTCGACAAAAGAACGTACTGTAGGGGCGGCCCTCCGTGGCCGCCCGTGGTTTTAGCTTACCGGTTCAAGTAGCGACGGCTCGAGTCTGTCGAACCCGATTCAAAGCCACGGGCGGCCACGGAGGGCCGCCCCTACAAAAAATACCCGTGAGCGCTTATACTCAAAACCTCAGTTTGCCGGAGTTGAAACCGCCTGAGCGTATGCGTCGTACATCAAATCGTCGCAAATGGCTGTTAGGGCGATAATTGAAAGCCGGAATTATAGTTTTTGGATTGCACACTTCGCTGTCGGAGGATGAGCGAAAATGGGAGTTTGGACAAGAATGAAGCGCTCAATGCGCGCCCTCTTCGGTGGGATAATCGAAAAGACTGAAGATCCCGAACTCATTCTTCAGCAGACTATTCGCGACATGCGCGACCGTGTGCCGGAGTTGAATAATTCGGTGGCGCAGGTCATGGCCACTGAGAAACTGCTCGCTAAAAACAAAGAGCGACTGGAGACTCAGGTCGTCGATCTCGATTCAAAAATCCGTGCTTCAGTAAAGATGGGTCGCGACGACATTGCCACCGCCTACATCGGCCAACTGCAGCAGGCCCAGCTCGATCTTCAGAAAACCTCGCAGCAACTGGATCATGCGACCGGGGCATCGAAGCAGGCACTTAAAGCGCGCGACAATTACGTGCTTCAGATGCAACGCCGTACTGCTGAGGCGATGCAGTTGATAAACCAGTCGAAGCAGGCAAAACTTCAGGAACAGCTTGCGCAGACAATGGAGTCGTTCCAGCTTGGCGACGACGCATCGACATTCAACGAGATGCGCGACAAGATCGACAGGCGTGCAGCGGCTGCCGAAGCCAAGATGCAACTGGGTTCTGCTAACGTCGACACGCAGATGCAGGACATCGAGCGTGAAGCGTTAGACATGCAGTTGCAGGATAAACTGCTCTCATACAAACGCGACATGGGATTGTTGGGCGCAGGCGGAAGTTCTTCGGCGCCACAAGCTCTTCCTGCTGAAGGTGAAACGACTGGCGGGCAAAACGGCACCGGCGGGGGCCGCGTCAATTGATAAAAGTGTAATGGGCCATACTTGTCCTTATGGAATTACCTAAGATCGATCTCAAGTATCTGAAAGAAGCGTTTAAGGAACCCATAAACTTTTGGGGTATGGCTGGGTTTGCAGTGGCTGCTGCATACGTACAGGATGTCACGCCGCTGGTTGCGGCTTTGGCAACTGAGACGTTGTACCTTGCGACTGTGCCGGCGAGTACTGTGTATCGTCGTCTGGTTGATCGAAGAGAGAAGCAGCGCCTGTTGAAGTTGCGCGAGCAGCAGCGTGAAGCACAGATTAAGTTGTTTGACCCGCGCGAGCGCGAAGCAGTTGAGTACTTGCGCTGGATGAAGAATCAGATCTACTCGAATTACAAAAAATTCACCGGCACGAAGCAAATCCCTCACAACATTCAGAGTCTCGATCAGCGTTGGGAAGATTTCGTCGATCTGCTCGACGTGTATCGTCGTCGCAAACATCACCTGCGTTCAATCAATCGACAGGCAGTGCAGAATCAGTTGGTCCAGGCGGAGCGATCGGTTGAAGCAGCGAGAGATGATCGCGAGAAAAGAATTCAGCAGGCGAACGTTGAGATACTCAAACGCCGTGTTGCTGCTTTTAACGATATCGAGCGTTCAGTGAAACTGGTTGAAGGTCAGTTACAGTCAATCGAAAACTTCTTCGGCCTTGTGAACGATCAGGTTGTTACCTTGCCAACGCCGGAACGTGTTTCGTCGCTGGATTTCGAGCAGCTCAGCGACTCGATCGCCATGACCAAACAGATGCTCGAGGAGACCTCCGACACCTTCGCCGCGCTCGACAGCCATAACCGCGACATTGGGAATTACGAGTTGTTACTATCCAACACCGGCACCTCCGGAAAGTAATCCGTACTCAATCCGCGTTAATCTGGGGCAAAATACACTGGATAGCGCCTAAAACACTGAGCACCACAATATAGTGTTGACACTGCGTTTTTAAAGGAGTATATTCCGCTCCGCTTATGACGAAGCAGTGAACTGGTGCAGCGGCCGCCCCCCGGAGCGCACTCCAG
>DATEIS010000356.1:0-12098 GCA_035278765.1 Pyrinomonadaceae bacterium
TCGGACAGGAGACCCGAATTGAAAGTCTATTCAATCTTCAGCGGAAGTGCGCTCGTAGCGACCGCATTTCTAAGTAGCTCTTTGATCCTTTCTGCCAGAACTATCTCGGCGGGAAGTCTGCCTTCTCAAACTCAACAACAAACAGCTAAATCAACAACCACAGTCGGCGAGGCTGCGACTCCAGTTGCTCTCGAAGTTTCTTCCAAGGGTAACCTCGGCGAAAAGATCGCTGCGGAAGAAGCTTACGTTGTGCCTCCTACTAACTACGTCGCCACCGCGTACAGTTTGCGCGGACGAACGGCGAGCGGACGATATGTTGCCAAGGGATTGATCGCTGCAGATCCGAGGCACCTGCCTTTGGGTTCACGCGTGCGGCTTGATGCTGGTGCTTACAGTGGTGAGTACCTGGTAGCTGACACGGGCAGCCTCGTGCGCGGCCGTCGTATCGACATCTGGACCCCGAGCTCCCGCGAAGCGATGCGTTTTGGACGACGCAACGTGAAGCTCACGGTTCTCAGCCTTCCCAACAAAAAGAAGTAACCCGACACAAAAAGGCACAGAAAGTACAAAATGACTTGAGGAAGTCGTTTTGTGCTTTTTGTGCCTTTTTGTGGCAAGATGCGATCTAATGTCGCAACAGATCCCGCTCGCAGAACCGCTCGTTGAAGTCAAACGAGGATCGATAACTGAATCACGTCATCGCGGACATATCGTTGTAGTCGAACCCGACGGAAACATTGTCGCTTCCGCCGGCGCGTTTGAGACTGTCACGTTTCTTCGTTCGTCCGCCAAACCACTTCAGTCAATGCCGTTGCTCGTCACCGGAGCCGCTGACAGATTCGGCTTCACGGATCGAGAAGTCGCGCTAGCGTGTGCGTCTCACAACGGCGAACCGATTCACACCGAGCTCGCAGCATCGATGTTGCGCAAGATCGGTCTCGGTCCTGAGGCGCTCAAGTGCGGCGTGCACGAGCCCTACGGCGTGGAAGCTGCACAAGAACTTCGTGAACGCGGCGAACAGCCAAACGTGTTGCACAACAACTGTTCCGGCAAACATGTGGGCATGCTGGCTGTGGCGCTTCATCTCGGTGCTCCGATCGACAATTACGAGAGCCCTGAGAATCCTGTACAGAAAGCCATCGCCGATACGATCTCGCAGTTTTCAGGCGTGGCTGTGACGGATATGGCTGTTGGCATCGACGGTTGTGCCGCGCCGATCTTCGGAATCACCGTCAAGGCGATGGCGCTGGCGTATGCGAGATTAGTTTCGCCGCCTGAAGACTTCGATAGGGCTACACGTGGCGCCTGTGAACGGGTCGTTCGCGTGATGGGTGCTTATCCGGAGTTGATTGGAGGAACATCGGATCGACTCGATACCGAAGTCATGCGTGCAGCGCCGCAGCGAGTGATTTCAAAGGTCGGTGCTGAAGGCGTTTACACTGCCGGCATCCTTCCTTGTGAAGAGTGGCCAAACGGTCTTGGGCTCGCGTTGAAGATTGAAGATGGTGACGACAAACGCGCGCGTCCGACGGTCGTGGTTGAATCGTTGCGACAATTGGGCGTATTGCGCGACGAGTCGCTCGAGGCCGTTGCGAAGTATTCATTCTTTCCGGTGCGCAATCGACGCGGAGATCTTACGGGCGAGATCAGAGCCTCGTTTGCGTTGAAGAATCCTTCCGGTGAAGCTTTATCAGTATGAGCACCGATCTGCCGCCGTTACAACGAGACGCATCCGGGCAAGTCGACGTTGATTCTGTTCCGGACGTGATCGAGTGGTTTTTGAATTACGATCAGCGCGTGGCGATCATCAGGCATCCGTCTGTGGAAGATGTGTTTCAGTGGAAACAGCAGCACGCGCAAGCGCAAGGTGAAGAGATCTTCCAGTTCAAACGGGCAGAAGATCGACTGGCGATCGGAATCATCCAGGCTCTGGCTGACAACTCCACCGAACGCAGTTTGCACGAGTGGATTGGACAACTGCTCGGTGCGCTCGATGCTGCGTCGAAGGCGAATGAGTCAATCGCCGAGGCTTACAAACTCGACTTGCGCAGTGGTGGATCCATCATCGAGCAAGCCGAAAAAATTCCATTTCAACGCGGCCGCACGGAGTTCCTGCTCAACTGCTGGATCGAAACCCTGTGCACCGCCGAAGCACGCGTCCTTGGCTGGCTCTACAAAGAATTCTACGGCCGCCCCTACGCCCCTGGGAATTAACTAGCGCCTCGGGACGTACTGTAGGGGCGGCCCTCCGTGGCCGCCCGTGGTTTAAGCAAGGGATTAGCGAAGCGACGGCCTCGGGTTTGGTAAACACGATCAAAACCACGGGCGGCCACGGAGGGTGCCCCTACAGTACGTCCCGAGTGATTTTATTTATCTATGACTCCTGAAGTACGTGCGCTGTTTCCGATCACCGAGCGCTGCAATTACCTCAATCACGCGGCGGTTTCGCCTCTTCCAACCACAACAATGCGCGCGGTTGAATCACAGTTGAGAGACGTTCACGAAAACGGCTCGGCGAACTTCCGCAATTGGTTGTCAACGAAGGAACAAGCTCGTGAGCTGCTTGCAAACCTACTCGGCGCGCGTCCGGAACAGGTCGCTTTTGTGCGCAACACCTCCGACGCGCTCTCGAGCGTCGCAAATGGACTGACATGGCGACCAGGCGACAACATCGTCACGTTCAGCCGCGAGTTTCCGTCGAACATCTATCCCTGGCTGCGCATACACGACGTCTTCGGCGTCGAAGTCCGCATGTGTGAGGAGCGCGACGGCCGAGTTGATGTAGAGCAGTTGGAGAGCATGATCGACGCAAACACCCGCGTCGTAGCTGTCAGTCATGTTCAGTACGCATCCGGCTACCGTATCGATCTACAACGCCTCGGCCGCCTCGCCAGACAACACAACGCATTGTTCGTCGTGGACGTAATCCAAGCGCTCGGAGTGATTCCCACAGACGTCCAAGCTGAATTTGTAGATGTCGCGGCTGGCGCCGGTCACAAGTGGCTAATGGCTCCCGAGGGCGTTGGTTATCTCTATCTCTCGGATCGCGCCCGCGAACGGATTCAACCCACACTCGTCGGGTGGATCAGTGTCCCAAACCCTGACGACTACCTAAACTTCGAACAGGGCTGGAACAAAGGCACGCTCGCATGGGAAACCGGCACTGGCCCAGCTTCACTGTTTTATGGATTTCGGGCCAGCCTGGAGCTTCTGACGAGCCATAACGTCCAAAGAATCGCGAACTACCTCGAAGAGCTTACTGACGGCCTGTGTGAAGACCTGAAAGGGACACGATATGAGGTCGTGAGCTCCCGAGCTCCGGGTGAAAAATCCCAGATAGTCTGCATTCGCCCGCCTCAAGGGTTATCGGCGATGTCGCTTTATCACCAGCTCAACGCGAAGAATATCGTCACCGCACCCCGCGGTGATCGCCTCCGGATCGCCCCTCATTTCTACAACACCGCCGCTGAAATCGACGAACTCATCGAAGCACTTCCATAGATCGAGCGATAATCGTTCGCTTGTACTGTATGGTTTGTATGAAAGGTGTACAACTTCGTGAGACTTGTGTTCGGTTGCGCACAAACTCATTAACTTCGGCACAGAAGAAACCTTAGGAAAAGTGAAACTTTTGATTTTCAAGGGGCTCCGGACAGAATTGGCACAGTCATTGCCAAAGAGGAGAACAGAACAAGAAGGGTAGATAAGGGTAAATCGGGTCAGGCTTTGAAACTGCGGTGAGTGGAGGCTTTGGGGGAGGCATCCTCTCACGATTTTAGAAGCAAACGTTTGACTCTTTTGGGGGAACGGAGTGACGTTTGTGACGCAGTTGAAGAGCAATAATAGCGGAGCTGCTGATTGACGTCTTGACGGGGCTTGGGGGAGCCTCCCAGGAAAAATCAGCAGCCCGCAATTTTTTTGACCCGGTCTTTATTAGGACAGGATTTTAGCCACGGAATCGTAGCTAAAATCCTGTTTCTAATTTCGCTCTCGTAGCAATCTTCCAGGATCAGTCTCAGGCGTGAGTTCGTCGAGATTAAGTCTCAACATTCCACCAGCATCCGAATAAGCAGTCGCAGCTTTCTGTTGTGAACGTCTGTAACTAAACAACAGAGCACCGATAAGTCCGCCCATGCCTAGACATGTGATTAGCGCGTACCCCGAAGCTTTCAAGACGGTGACGAGGACGCCCAGCGTTGTGTTGACGTAGCGTTTCTGTGCTTCCTTGAGGATGTTTGGATTTTCGCCCAGCCACTGCACGACTTGCTCGTATTTGACTTGATCGATTAGCTGCTTGGCCGTCGATTCGTCGGGCGCGTCAAAGACAAAGACAGAGTAGTTTCCGACGCGACGATACGCAGTCGGCGCCGGCTGGCCCAGTTTCCAGAGTTCCTGGATGCGCGCGATGATGCGCTTATCGTTTTCGGTGGCGAGTTGCGGTGTATTGAATTCGACAATTAAGACCTTGGTTGGACCATACGTGGCCAAAGCCGCGTCGGCATTGCCTAACGATTGGACGGCGTCGAATACAGCATGCTGAAACGGCAGCCTGTGTAGATCGGCAAAACTGTTGAGATAAACCGCGTTCTTTTGTGCCTGTTCCGGGTTCGGCAGGTGCTTGATCAGCGGAGGAATATCACCTTCGCCTTTTTCGAGAGACTCGGACCATGCATTCGCCAACTCATTGAGGTCTGCGGGCCGTCCGTTCAGGTTTCTTACCGAGACAAAAGTGGTTCCCTTTACGAACGCGATCTCTTGATCGGTCGCAAAACCAGCAGTCCCAATCCCGTTGACTATTTCCAGATTCGAGTTTGAGCCGCGCGCCCTGATTGCGACGAGGCTTAGTAACTCGTAGGCCTGTGTCTCCTGCTGAAAACGATGAGCTTCAACCAAAGCTCTAACGCCGTTTCCCGTGTATTCCGAGCGGTTTGTTTCGACGGGTGCCGCGCCGGTGTCGAGGGTCGCAGGTTGAGAGATTGTTTTCGAAATTAACTTGAACTTGCCGGCTGTAGTAGGCACGGATGCGCCGGATGCCGGATCTCCAAAAGCCGAACCGGCTAACGCCAACAAAAGTCCCAGTAAAACGATAGCTCTCGATAAACGCAATTCAACAACTCCTCGTGCGGCAAGTGCAAACTTAATTTAGAAACCGCTGAGTCTTTGATGTTCCCGGCGGCGGTTCGGCAGCACGGAGTAAGTTTAATGCCAGCGTCTTAATTCACGCAAAAGAAGGTCGGCGTAATGGCGTGGACTGCTGATATTGTGCATGACAATCGAGCCGCCAATCTCGCTGGCGTTGTCGATGATGATGTCGCCAAATCCCATCAGTCGTTGCGGAATACTGGCGGAGACAGTCACGTCCTGGACCTTGCTCAAAGGAATGTTTTTCGTCGTGCGGGCAATCAATCCGGTGTCGATCTGAAGCTTGGAATCGGTGACTGTGTACCGAACCATGTTTCGCCGGATGTGGTAGTAGGCCGGGATTAACAGTAGCGCGAGTGCGATTGGAATTGAGATCGATGCAGGCACGCCGATCGACGCCAGCAGGAAGACGAGCGCGATTCCGGCGATAACGGCGAGTCCGTAACCAGCCTTAATAAAAATCATTGTGGGCCGGACCGTGAAGACGGTGTGCTCGAGATCCTGATCGCCGCCGTATTCCAGCGCACGAGATTGCAGGCGAGCGATTCTCGTCGCCTCGGGATCGGATGCGGGAGCGCCGCAATTTGAACAGAAGCGGACGCTCGGGGGAACATATGCTCCGCAGGAACACGTCATCGATTGAAGTCCTCGCTCAAACACTATAGCAATAAACGCAGACGAACGCAGATCAGTTCTGCGTTCGTCCGCGGTCTGCGTTAGTTAAATTTTTATTGGCTTACGAGCTGTAAGCGGCCGTCCGGCAGCCGGGTCATGAAGACGCTGCGTTCGTAGACGTTTAGAGGAGTCGGATCTTTCTGTTGAGCTAGTTGTGGGTTCACGGTGCCTGCATTCGCCAAGGCATTTGGGTCACGAATCATGCTGTAGCGGTTTCCGATGCGGCGCACGTATTCGCGCGTTTCACTGTAAGGTGGAACCTGGTAGCGATACTTCATCACAGCGCCTTCGCCGGCGTTGTATCCGGCCAGAGCCAGTCGCACATCCCCCGAGAACAGGTCGAGCAGAAAACGCATATAGCGGGCGCCGCCTTCGATGTTTTGTTTCGGATCCCAGATATTTGTCACGCCAAAGCGACTCGCAGTGCCCGGCATCAACTGCATGAGGCCACGCGCGCCTTTGTAGGAGAGAGCGCGGGGTTTGAAGCTCGACTCCTGGTGCATGATGGAGTAGAGGAGCAGCGGGTCGACCGAATTGCGTTTGCCCGATTCGACGATGAAGTTGTCGACGTCGATGTTACCGGTGGTGAAATTGCCAAGCGAGGGATTGAGCGGCTGGCTGGTGAGATGGAGCAGGGCGCCGGGAGCCGGTGAATAGGTGTAATTGCGCAGCTTTGTGAGCTGTTTGGGTTGGGGGGCCGGTTTGGGTTCGACTTTCGGCGTTTGAACCTTGACGGCGTTCGGGAAGTCGAAGTTATCGATCTGGTAGCTGGTTTGTGCCAGAACGTTGGGGGCCAGGACGGCAAATAGGGCTAAAATTAGAAGGAATTTTCGCATTTCTTCGTTTATTACCGCTGAGTTTCGGGGCGAGAGTGAGAGGCCTGTTGTTCAGGCCGGAAAGGATCCTAGCACAGTGGCCAACAATTGCCAACAATGTTGACGCTGAATTAGATCCCAGGACCTATTGACAATGGATGTATCATAGCGCCGTTTTCGGAAGGAAAGCCTCACACTTAACCATTAACCGCGCGCTTCTGCGCGCCTCACAAAGGAAGAAAACAAATGAAGAATATTCTCACTCTCACTCTGCTACTGCTCTGTGTCTTCAGCACAGGCGCAATGGCCCAGGATTCAACCTCAACCTCGACAAGGTCTACCACGAAGCAGGGCGTCAAACGAGGCCCGGTTTTTCGTGCGACCAAGGATCAGATCAACCAGGCACAAGCCATTCTCAAACAGCGTGGCTTCTACGCTGGTGACCAGATAGGGAAGCTTGATGATGCAACGCGGGATGGACTGCGGAAGTATCAGCAGGCGGAGGGACTCAAGGTGACCGGCACGCTCAACAAGATCACGCTTGAGAAGATGAGCATCACACTAACTGAGAAGCAAAAGAACATGTAGGCCACGGATGAACGCGGATTGGTGACGGATTTAATCCGGATCCAATCCGCGTCATCCGTGGTTAAGTGAGCAACTTCTCCACGACCTCGTAGCTTTTCTCCAGCGCGGAGGTGAGGTTTTCCGGCTGATTGCCACCGCCTTCAGCCATGTCAGCCTTGCCGCCGCCACGCCCGCCGATGATCGGCGCGAGCTCTTTGATTACTTGTCCGGCAGGAACCTTTCCGGTCAGATCGGCGGACGTGCGAACAATGAGCGAAACTTTTCCGTCACTGCTTCGTCCCAGTACGACGACACCAGATTTGATTCGCGCGAGCAGGGTGTCTGAAAGTTGTCGCATTGCCGCAGCGTCGAGACCACTCGCTTCACGCGCCAACACCTTAATGCCCGCTACCTCGCGCGACTCATCACCATTAGCCGAAGAACTCGTGGCGCCAGTCGCAATTTTCAAACGCAAGTCGTCGGCTTCACGTCGCGCCTTTTTCAACTCTTCCTGCAAGCGCGTAACAGTGCCACTCAGATCATTGCGCGAAGTTCTCAATCCACTACTGAGTCCATCGACCAGAACTTCTGCCTCACGGAATCGCTCGTATGCATCCATTCCCGTGATCGCGCGAATGCGCCGCACTCCTGAAGCGATCGATTCGTCGCTCGTGATCTTAAACAGGCCGATATCACCGGTAGCGCGCACGTGTGTACCGCCGCAGAGCTCTTTCGAGAAGATGCCTTCAAGACCTTTGATGGAAAGCACGCGAACTTTCTCGCCGTACTTCTCACCGAAGAGCGCCATGGCCCCCGAACGCATCGCTTCCTCAATCGCCATCTCGTCAGTCTGCACAAGTTCGTTGCGCAGAATGTGATAGTTGACCAGACGCTCAATCTCTTCTTTCTCTGCGGCTGTGAGTGGCTGGTAGTGCGTAAAGTCGAAACGCAGGTACGAAGGCGCGACAACCGAACCCGACTGCTTCACGTGCGTTCCCAAAACTTCACGCAGCGCAGCGTGCATTAGGTGAGTCGCGGTGTGATTACGTCTCGTCGCATCTCGCTTTTCGGCGTCGACTTGCGCCGAGACGATATCGCCGGCTTTCAAGCTACCTTTGTCGACTCTAATCTTGTGGACGATCAAACCCTGCGCCGGTGAATAGGTATCGAGGACAACCGCCAACTCGCCGGTTGGGCCAACAATCACTCCGACGTCTCCAACCTGGCCGCCACTCTCGGCATAGAATGGCGTGTGGTTGAGCACGATCTCGCCCTCTTCACCTTCATTCAATGATTCGACTTCATCACCCTTAATGATTGCGACAATCTTGGCGTCATCGACCCGTGTTGCTTCATACCCTTTGAATAGCGACTTCGCTGCACGAGCGGCAACAGTGGCATAGACCGGGTTGGCCTTGGCTTTTGCCTCACCCTTCTCGGTCGCTGCTGTTTGCTGAAGCTCCTGTAACGCAGCGTCGAACGAGTGGTTAAACTCCTCCTCGTCGATTACAAAACCACGCTCTTCAAGTCCGACACGAATCAGGTCGCGAGGCGTGCCAAACGTGTCGTAGAGGCGCGCCAGAGTCTTGTACTCAGGCATCGCGCCCTTTGAAGCCGCAAACACTTCGTCGAGCTTGTTCAATCCTACTGTCAACGTCGACCGGAAGCGTTCTTCCTCAAGCCCCACCATCTTCTCGATGAACTCGCGATGCGTCTCCAGTTCCGGATACGCGTCTTTCATGAAGCCGACAACGAAGTTAGTCACATCCTTAAAGAACGCGCCTTCGAACGCGAGCGTATGATGACCCTGGTAGATCGCTCGCCTCATGATCTTTCGCAGAACGTAATTGCGACCTTCGTTACCGGGCAGAATTCCGTCAGCAATCGCAAAAGCCGCGGCGCGCGCATGATCGGCAATTACGCGCATCGCGAAACCTTCCTGCGTCTCCGGTTCGTAGTTGCGATCGGCGAGCTTCGCGGTGTAGTTGATGATCGGACGGATCAGATCCGTGTCGTAGTTTGACTTAACACCCTGCAGCACGACAGCAAGACGCTCGAGTCCGGCGCCAGTATCGACCGACGGCGCCGGCAGCGGATCGAGTTTGTATTTACCCGGTTCAAGCTCACTGCGATCAAACTGCATGAAGACCAGGTTCCAGATCTCCATGATCGTATCGCCTGGTCCATTGACGTTCTCGGCGGAATTCTCCGCATCGTCCGGGCTCGGACCCATGTAGTAATGAATCTCGCTGCATGGACCACATGGGCCAGTCTCGCCCATCTGCCAGAAGTTATCTTTGCGACCAAAGCGCAGGATGCGTTCGCGCGGCGCACCCACTTGCTCCCAGAATCTCTCGGCGTCCTCGTCAGCCGGAACCTCGACATCGCCTTCGTAAACCGTGAACCACAACCTCTTTGGATCGAGGTTCAGCACATCGACCAGCAGTTCCCATGCATACTTGATTGCGTCTTCCTTGAAATAATTGCCGAAGGAAAAATTCCCGAGCATCTCGAAAAACGTGTGATGCCGGGCAGTTTTTCCCACTTCATCGAGATCGTTGTGTTTGCCGCCGGCGCGGATGCACTTCTGCGACGAGGTCGCGCGCACGTACTCGCGCTTCTCCAGACCCAAAAACGTCTCTTTAAACTGATTCATGCCCGCGTTCGTGAACAATAACGTCGGATCGTTGGCAGGCAGGAGCGGGGACGAACCCACACGAGCGTGTCCGTGCTCCTCAAAATACCTCAAAAAAGCTTCGCGAATTTCGTTACCAGTCATCATCAGTCTGAGTTTACCTCATCCGTGTGATCCTTGGTTAATGACCGGATTTTTTCACTAACCAGTTCGAATCCAAATCCTTGCCGCAGCAAGTGATCGAACAGGCTCTTCGCCTCGGCACGGTTCTTTGGTTTACCACGAATTCGCAGTCGCTTTTCGATGGCTTTGGCGATCAGTTCCTCTTCCGACGTTTCGGCATAAACCATCTCGAGGGCTTCATTGGCGACACTGCTGTCAACCTTTTTGAACTTGAGGTCTCGTTCCAGCCGGCGGCGACCGACGGGCCGTTGCCTCACCTTGTACGAGGCGTAGCTGAAAGCAAATCGTTCGTCATTCAGATAGCCATACTCACGCAACCGCGAGATGACCGTTTCCACTGTTGCTTCATCAGTGCTTTTCGCGCGCAGCAATCTTTCACGCAACTCGGCGACGGAGCGAGGCTTGGCTGCCAACAGCTTTATTGCGCGCTCAAATGTTTTACGTCGCAAATCAGTCACGATTAGTTATCACAGATTAACGCGGATGGGTCGGTGATCTAAAATGCTGGCACATGGACGGCGTACTGGTAATCGACAAACCCGCGGGACTTACTTCTCATGACGTGGTTGCCCAAGCGCGACGCATCCTTCGCGAGCGTCGTGTCGGTCACACAGGCACTCTCGATCCCTTTGCCACCGGCGTTCTCGTCGTCCTGCTCGGCAGAGCCACGAGACTTGCACAGTTCTTAAGCGGAGTTAACAAAGAATACGAAGCAATTATTCGTCTCGGATACTCAACTGACACGGGCGATCGCACCGGTAGTCCCATTCCTGGGCCACCCGCGAACCCGCACACCTGGACCGAGGAGCAAATTGAACAAGCACTCCAGAGTCTTCGCGGGGAGATAGATCAGGTGCCGCCAATGTATTCCGCCAAGAAAGTTGAGGGCAAAAAGCTTTACGAGCTGGCACGGCGCGGTGAGACCGTGGAACGACAACCAATACACGTTTGCATATATGAGTTCGCCGCCATCCAGTCTGCTGGTCAACTGATTAAGGACAACCTCGACGGCACTTTTGATTTCCACACGCGCGTCTCGTGTTCCTCCGGCACTTATGTACGAACGTTGGCCGAAGATTTTGGCAAACGTTTGTACGTTGGCGCTCATTTGGCGGAGCTGAGACGCACGCGTGTCGGTGACTTCTCAATTGACCAGGCGATCACGCTCGATGAGTTAAAGATCCATTTTGGCGAAGAGTCGATTGGCGAGGTCCTCGTGCCGCCGGGAGCGGCGCTCTCGCAACTGCCTTTCGTGCATCTAACCCCCGAAGACGTAAGTCGGGCCAATCACGGAAGAGAGGTGAAGGTGGCTGAATCTAACTGGAGTGACGGAGAGGACGTGAGAATGTGCGACGGCGACAATGTATTGGTCGCCGTTGGTCGCTACGACGCCAGCAAAAATAGCTTGCATCCGCGTGTCGTGCTTGCCGAATAAAAACGCCTGGATGCAAAAATAGCATTGACTAAGGTCTGGAATCCCTGTGCTATACTTGCGCCCAAGGAAGCGCGCGTGCGAGTTCGCTTCCAAGTTCCCACCGGACTTCCGTTTGAACTCGATCATTGAGAAGTGATGCCTCGAGGACGTAGCTCACGCTTACGCGCGCGTGAGGCGTATCACGAAGCACTATAAAAACGAGCCGCAGTTTCCCCGACTAATGTGGCGGTGTACAAATTGGCGTGGCCTCTCCCCACACGCTGTCCAATGCGCGAAAGCCGAAGAGGTTTCAAAGGCTATGCAAGAGCAGGATGGCAAGAAACAATTCAATATCAGCGAACGTTTGGAAGATCTGCGCCGTGAACACGAGGCGTTGCGTTGGGAAGGGACCTTCCGAGATTACTTCGAATTAGTCGCTCAGAACCCACGCATTGCCCAACTTTCACACGCTCGCATCAACGACATGGTTCATGCCGCAGGCATTGACCGGCTGAACGAAGGCACTCAGCACGAAATTCTCTCCTACAATTTCTTTGCCAACGAACTGTTTGGCATTGAAGAGCCCATCGCCAGAATTGTCGAATACTTCAAATCGGCCGCACAGCGTCTCGAAGTGCGCAAGCGCATTCTCTTGCTCATGGGACCT
>DATEIS010000357.1:0-24239 GCA_035278765.1 Pyrinomonadaceae bacterium
TTCGATCTCGCCCGGCTCAATTCGATAGCCGCGAATCTTTACCTGATCGTCGACGCGACCGATGAACTCGATCTCACCCTGGGCCACGTAGCGTCCGCTGTCACCACTGCGATACAGACGCCCACCTGGTTGCAGCCCGAATGCGTCTGGAATGAACTTGTCTGCCGTTAGCTCCGGTTGATGCAGGTAGCCACGTGCGACACCTGCGCCACCGATGCAAAGCTCACCGCGTACTCCGAATGGCACCGGTTCGGCATGTTCATCGAGGAAGTACGTTTGCACGTTCGGAAGTGGCCGTCCGATCGTCGGGATCACTTCGCTGACCTGCCGTGCAGTGGTGACGTCGGTGCATTCCGTCGGCCCGTACACGTTGTAGAAACTGATTGTCGGATGCGTGGCCAGTCGTGCCCATAGTGACTCGTCAATCGCATCGCCTCCGACCAGCACTGCCTGCAGCGACGTTTCCAGATCAATTTCCAGCAGCGTCTTCAACTGTGGTGGCGTGCAGTCGACTACGTCCAGCGCGTGAGCTTTGGCGTAGTGCACAAACTCAAACGCGTCCAAGCGCACTTCATCCGGGAATAGCTCAAGGGTGTGACCATCTAGCAGTTGCAGCCATTGTTTGACTGAGGCATCGAAGCTGAGCGTCGCATTGAGTCCGACGCGTAACGACGCAGCGAAGCTTGTGTAGATGTTTTGCTTTAGAGCAGCAGCTAGATTTGCTAACGAACGATGTTGGACAGCGACGCCTTTCGGTCGTCCGGTCGAGCCCGAGGTGTAGATCACGTAGGCCAGATTGTCCGGCGTCGTCGTGCGGACTGGAGCTTCATCGCTCCCATCGCCAATCGCTTCCCAGTCTCGATCGAGCAGCACAACTTCCGGCAAGTCGCTGAGGTCCTGCGCCAAGTGCGACTGCGTCAACAGCACTGCGGGACGAGCATCTTCCAATATCGCGGCCACTCGCGCCGCCGGCATGGCGGCATCCAGCGGCACGTAGCCACCACCGGCTTTCAGTATTCCCCAAATACCAATCAACGACAGCTCACTGCGCTCCAGTAACAATGCGACTGCGACTTCCGGCCCCACACCCAACGCTTGCAGATGATGCGCTAACTGATTTGCTCGGCGGTTCAACTCCGCGAAAGTGATCTGTTGCTCCTCGTAGACCAGTGCGATCGCGTCCGGAGTTCTCTCGACCTGAGCCTCAAGCAGTTCATCGAGACACCGCGCGACGCCAAAATCAACTTGCGTATCGTTCCACTCGGTTAACAATTGCCGCCGCTGTTCACTGCTCAACAGTGACACGTTACGCAGCGGTTGTTCGGCATCGGCGACGATGGCCCTCACGGTTGCTTCGAATGATTGGGCCAAGCGCGCGATCGTCGCTTCGTCAAACAACGCCGCGTTGTACTTAATCTCACCGTCTAACTCGCCGCTCTCGCGATTGCTCAGCACCAGCGTCAGATCGAACTTCGCCGTCGCACTGTCTTCGCCTATCGTCTCCAACTGCAACTCGGGCAACGCCAGCTCGCGTGCCGGCGCGTTATCGAGCACCAGCATCACCTGAAACAACGGCGCATGGCTCAGACTCCGCTCCGGCGCCAGCTCCTGCACCAGCCGTTCGAACGGCAACTCCTGATGTGTCTGTGCTCCCAGCACCCCTTCGCGAACCTGTTGCAGCAACTCATTGAAGCTCGCATCAGGTGTCACTCGCGTTCGCAACACGAGCGTATTCACAAAGAACCCAATCAGCGGCTCGAGCTCGACCCGATTTCGATTCGCTACCGGCGTTCCCACGACGATATCCGTCTGTCCCGTGTACCGATACAGCAGTGTCTTGAACGCCGCCAGCAACGTCATGAACAACGTCGTCCCGGACTGCTGACTAAGCTCGCGCAAACCACGACTGATCGATTCACTCAAGACAAATGAGTGGGCGTCGCCACGAAAACTCTCGAGGCGCGGCCGTGCATGGTCTGCCGGAAGCTCCAGCAGCTCGGGCGCCTCATCCAGTTGCTGTTTCCAGTAACTCAACTCCGCATCCAGCACCTCGCCCTGCAACCGTTCTCTCTGCCACACTGCGAAATCCGCATACTGAATAGCGAGCTCAGCTAATGGTGACTGTTCGCCAGCCAAATACGCCGGATAGAGCGCGCCAACCTCTCGCACCAGCACTGCCGTCGACCAACCATCACTGGCGATGTGGTGCATCGCAAAGAGAAACTCGTGTTCTCTCTCAGCGAACCGCACTAAGTGCACCCTAAGCAACGGCGCGCGTCGCAAGTCGAATGGCCGGCGTGCTTGTTCACGCATCAGCCGCTGGGCCATCACTCGCTGCTCGCGCTCAGACAACGAACTCAGATCGACAAGCGGCAATTCGATCCGCAACTCCGGCGCGATTTGCTGCGCAGGCTGTCCGGCCGAGTCGACGAAGCTGGTGCGCAACACCTCATGCCGCCGCACCATTTCGTTGACACTTTGCTCGAGCGCCGCAACCTGCAACGAGCCTGTCAAACGAACTGCGTGCGGAAGGTTGTAAGCCGCACTCCCAGGCTCAAGCTGATCGATGAACCACAGTCGTTCCTGCGCAAACGACAACGGCATCCGATCCGCGCGCACAGCTCGAGCGATCGGAGAAGCAGTCTCTCTCGATTGCGGAGAGCGGTGTCCCTTATCCCGAACGAGTCTCGACAACAAGTCGAGCTTCGCTTGAGTAAGACCCGCGATCAGCGGCTCATGCGTTGTCATTTATTAAAGACTGGCAGGACTACAGGCGTCTAAGTTAGGAACCTAACTCTTTACGGATAGTCTTCGAGCTGGTTCAGCGGCAGGCCACAGGGATAGAACAGATTGAAGATTGGTTGCTCGATCAGTTCAGAAAATTTCAACAACATCGGCGCATAATTTTCCAACGGACTCTTGCCGGCTTCGATCGAGTCGAGCTCGCTCACCTGCCAACCGAGACTCTTCGCCAATTGCTCCTGGCCCAGCTCGCGCTTTTCACGATGCGCCCGAATGAGTTCTCCGCATTGAGCGGCATCTCGTGACTTGCCAGTTTCACTGATCAGCCGCGACGTCGGCGTCGAGAGTTGAATCGCGATCTGGGCGAGCTTCGGCGCCCACTGTTCGATCGGCGAAGAACCAGCTTCAAGCTCCTGGTAATCGTCAACAGGAACGTTAAGCCTGGTCGCCACGGTTTCAACACCGAGACGTTTGCGCTCTCGTTCCTTCCGCAATACATCACCGAGTTTCATGACTGCCCTCCCTACGCACTCGCAGACGCACCGTCGCTATTCGCGGCGCTGCCGGCTGCAACGATGAGATCAAGATCGTCAGGAACTTTGAATTCGAGGACGGTGTTGCAGAAGTTTTGCCATTCCGGCGTCACGTCGTTGTAGATGACGTTCTCATTGGACCAGATCGACTGCGTGACCGTGTAGTCCTCGTGAAGAAACACGACGTCATCATCACTGAACTCAGCGTCATCAGCGCTCTTCTTCCAGTTAATGCGGCTTTCACTCCAGCTTGCAAACTGACGAAAGTCGCTCATGTGATACGCCTTGCAATACTTTCGCTGTGAACGAGCCGGCTTGTCGCCTTCGACACGATCTTCTGCATCGCGAAGATACTTGACTACGTCCACGCGACCTGCGGCAAGTGCGATCATCTGCGCTGTTCTTTGATCGCGACCAACTTTGAAAACGTCGGCGCCTTTCTCGACCAGTAAAGTCACCAGTTCCAGATTGCCTTTGCCGGCGGCCCAGTTGAGCGGCGTCCATCCCTGTTCGCCCGGCTCGTTGACGTCGGCGCCGCCGTCGAGCAACTCCTTGACGGTGTTGACCTCGCCGGCTCTCACGGCTTCGATCAACGGTGTGTTTGTTAGATTGTCGTAAATGTCGGCCATATTGCCCTTCCTTTCTGACTTCGTACCCACCCGCTACCGCGAGGTGGTACTGACCCTGTCCAAGCGCGGAGCGCTTACTTACGCGGCTGCTGTTTCCGCTTCGAGAGAGACGAGGTGTCCCTTGCCTTCGAGCGATGCGAGATCGATGTCGGCGATACAACGAACAGGAACGTAATTCAGTGTCAACGTTCCTTCGAGATGCACCGTTCCTTGGCCTGCTTCGAAATCAGCCTTGCTCAAGTCGCTCGCATCACGATCGAGACGAACGCCCAGTTCAGTACCGCCACGCGTGTCAGTGAACTTGATGTGAACGTGGCCCATGTCGATTCGTTCTTTGAGAATCTGCGCTGTCTTCTCCGGGCGCAGACTCGCTTGCACCTTATGGTCACCCTCGGACAAACGATTCACAAGCTCGTTGCCGGGCGCTCTCGGTTCATTGCTCGGAGGCGGCGGCGGTGGCGGTGGGTTCTTCGCCATCTCTTCCATGCGCTTGCGCAGACTCAACGGCCTCATGTCAGTCCACACTTCTTTGATGTACGCGAGACATTCGGCCTTAGGACCAGTCTTGCCTGCATCGTTCCAACCCAACGGGTTCTCGCGATCGGCAGGCCAGATCGAATATTGCTCTTCGTGATTGACGACCACTTTGTAGATAGTGGTGTCTTCTCTGTCAGGATCGTTCCAACTCATATTCGCCTCCTCTGATTGTCTGGGGATGCTTACTGCCGGTCGGCGTAAGCCTCGATGATTAAACTCGAAAGTAGATTTGCAAATTTCACCGGGTCTTCGACACGATAGTTCTCAACTAACATTGCCTGGTCGTAAAGCAACTGGCAGCAGTCTGAAACGCGTTCTTTGCGATCAGCGTCTTTCATCATCTTGTCGAGCGCCTTGATGACGCCGTGGTTTGGATTCACTTCCAATATTCTGGTCGCGCGCAGGATTGGCTGATTGGCTTCAGCCATCAAACGCTCCATGTTCAGGCTGTAGCCTGACTCGCTGCTGACCAGACACACGGGACTCGACTTCAGACGCTTTGAGAGTCGCACTTCCTTGACCTTGTCTTTCAGCGTCTCCTGCATGAATTGCAACAGGTCTTTGTACTGCTCATCCGTGCTGACCTCTGCATCGTTTTTCAGATCGAGATCTCCGCGCGACACTGATTGCAGTTTCTTTCCGGCATATTCGCGCAGGTGCTGAGTCAGGAACTCATCGACTTTGTCTAAGAAGTAAAGAACTTCAACGTTCTGCTCTCTGAGGACTTCGAGCTGCGGCAACTTCTCGATCGCCGCACGGTTATCGCCAACCGTGTAGTAGATCGCCGTCTGCTGCTCCGGCATACGGTCAACGTATTCCTGCAACGTCGTCTTCTGTTCCGTCGAGTGAGACGATTCGAAGATTAGCAAGTCCTGCAACTTCTCCGTGTTGCGGTAATCCATGAACAGGCCACCCTTGATCGACTTGCCGAGCTCGTTCCAGAACGCTTCGTACTTCGCCCGTTCATCCGCGAGCATGCCTTTCAGTCTTTCGAGTACTTTCTTCTCCAGGTGATTCTTGATGACCTGCATTTGCGCGTCGTGCTGAAGCGTCTCGCGCGAAATGTTCAACGGAAGATCGCTCGCATCAACGATGCCTCGCACGAATCTCAGGTAGTCGGGCAACAACTCGCGGCAGTCGTCAACAACTAAAACATGTTTGCAATAGAGTTGCGGGCCTTTCGGCGGGTCGCCGGTATAGAGACCGTAGGGCGCCTGCGACGGGATGAAAAGCAGCGCCGTGAATTCGACTTTGCCTTCACTCTTCGTATGCAGAATCTCGGCGGGCTCGTTCCAGTCGTGAAAGTGTTGGCGATAGAAGCTAACGTACTGTTCGCGCTCAGTTTCTTTTGGGTTCTTCGTCCAGATTGGCTGAATCGAGTTGAGCGTTCGTTCGCTAATCGTGACTTGCTTAGTGCCTTCATCAGTCAGTCCCGAACTATCCGATTCCGGTTCTTCAGTTACGAAGTTCATGCGAATCGGATACGCGATGAAGTTGCAGTGCTTTTGCACGTGCTTCTGAATCGTGTACTGATTCAGAAAGTCTTCATCGTGATTGTCGGAATCGATTGGCTTCAGGTGCAGGATAACTTCGGTCCCGCGCGTCTTCTTCTCAACTTCTTCAATCTCGTACGTGCCGTCGCCGGTGGATTCCCACTTCACGCCAACGGTGGTTTTCGGAGGTCGCGTCAAGAGGGTGACTTTGTCAGCCACCATGAACGCCGAATAGAAACCAACACCAAAACGACCGATCAGATCGAGATTGGCGTCTTCCTTGTTTACGGCCTGCTGCATGAAACTCGCGGAACCCGATTTTGCAATAGTGCCGATATTCTCGAGCACTTCTTCGTAACTCATGCCGATCCCGTTGTCCGAGATCTTGAGAATTCTGTTCGCGGCATCGGTTTCGATGAAGATGCGGAGTTCGGGAGAATCTTCGAGCACCGCGGCATCGGTTAGAGCCAGCACGCGCAGCTTGTCCAAAGCATCGGACGCATTCGCAATCAGTTCACGCAGAAAAATCTCTTTATGCGTGTAAAGCGAGTTGATCACAATGTGCAGGAGTTGTTTGACTTCCGCCTGAAACTCCATTGTCTGCTTTTCCATTGCGACTGCTTCAGTGGACATACAATCCTCCCGATCGTCCATCGGGCGAGACTTTGGTAACTAGTTCGCGGTTGACGACCACGTGTGCCTGGAAGCTAACGGCGTTTAAAAGGATCCTCACGCGATCGGCATCCGGCATCGAGCGTTCAAAAACACCGCAAAGATCTTTGAAGCGTCCATCCTTGATCACGACGGCGTCGCCCGGTTGAAGCTCTTCCATCGATTTTACAAACCCATCGTCCCCTAAACGCGACTGGATCAATTCGATGATCTCGTCATCGACCGGCGTGGGAGTCTGGTTGAACAACACGAGACTATGAACGCCTCTGGTAAATCGTACCCGGTGATAGACCTCGTTGAATTTGAAGCGTGCAAAGATGTAATTCGGGAATAGAGGCTTGACGATTCGAGTCAACTGGCCGGTGAACTGGTTGTACTTCTTAACTCGCAACTTGGGAGATAGCGTTTCTAATTGCAATGTTGCCAAGTTGCTGCTGGTGCGTTCTTCCTGTTTCGGGTGGGTGTGAACGACGTACCAGCAAAGACTATTTCCAATTTCGCTTGACATGGTGACACCGATGCTTTCATTTCTGTGGGTTTAAGATTGGCGAGGTGAAATGCGGCGGCAACGGTTCACCGACAGTGAGATCGACTGCAAGGCAAAGCTGCCGCACTTAGAACCACGTAGTCCTCCTTTGTGGTTCACAACTTCAAGAATTCAAATGTACTGACGAGAGGTCAGCCGAAAAAGCCAGCCTACCGCTCGACAGGTGTGGGTAAGCTCTTAATAGTAGAACGCGTAAAATGCTTGAACTTTGGATCTGGGATTCGCGGGCGATCGTCTCGGCCTGAGCTGGAACTGCGGTTAAACGAATGGGCTGCGGTTAACTCAATTCTCCGACGACGCTCTTTTATTTACTCATTATTTTTCGAATGGCACTTCCTTGATTCAGTGATTATGTAATGATGCCGAATCGGCCTGCTCTTGTTGTTTGACAATCAGGCCTTACGAAAACCGTCGAGGTTAATAAAGATTCTTTTGTCTCAGAACCGTCTGAAACAACTCAACAAATTAGGCGCATCCATCACGTTTGGCATGCGAGCTTGAAAGAGCAACTGGGCATTCAAATGAGGAGACGTAGCATCGGGAGGCTGCGGAGGTTACACGATGAGTTCAAACGAGTCTTTAACGAGTTGCTAAATAATTCCTAACTGGATGCTAAAACAATTGATGATAAAAACGGGTGTTATGTGTAATTAAATTAATCTATAAACCCAACGCGCTTCAACAAATTCTTGAATCGCGGATCGTCGTGCAGATGTCTGAGTTCGGGGCTGACTTTCAACCACACCAACCAATCATTGTGTTCCTGGTAAAGCACTTCAAGTAGTTCAAACACGCGCTCTTCTGGTCCAAGCACGAGATGAATGACCAACATCGCGTACGGTGAAACATATTTTCGTTGAGCTATCTCCTGCAACACGTTGAGCAGCGTCTCGGCTTCAGCACGCTGACCGGCAAGCGCGTGAGCGTGACCCATGAAACCCATTGCGAGATATGCTTCTTCATCGAGTTTGTAGATGAACTGAAATTCTTTAATCGCTTCTTCCCAACGCTTCTGTTGGATATGAACGCAACCCAACACGAAATGAGTGGGCATGTAGTTGGGTTCCAGCTCCATTGTGCGATGCAGATGCTTCACCGCTCTATCGTACTCGCCGCGCAAATAGTAAGTCGTGGCGATGTTCATGTTGACCTGAAGTGAAAACGGATCGAGCTCGAGAGCAGTCTCGTAGTGTCGTAACGATTCTTCGTAACGCCCCATGAAGGTCAGATAAGATCCGTATCGCTGGTGTGCTGACACGAGATACGGATCCAAGTCCAGCGCTCGTCTGAACTCCTTTTCCGCCCGCATCCAATCGTGCTCGTAATAAACGTGGATCAACGCCAACGAGGCGTGTGCTTCAGCGAGATTGTCGTCGATCTGTACGGCTTTCAATGCTGCCTCTTTCGCTTTTGGCAGCACTTCGCGCGGTTGAAGACTAACGTTTGAGAGCCGGAAGTAAGCATCGGCCAGGCCGCAGTACGCGAGGGCGTAATGCGAGTCGATCTCGATTGCCTGTTTGAAAGCGTCGATAGCTTTCAAGACCCACTCTTTGTTGTACTTGTTCCAGAAGTAGCGGCCTCTCAGGTAGAGGTTGAACGCTTCGATCTTATCCGTGGGCTGTTTCGTCAAACGTATTTGATCTTGACGAGTGAGCTTGAACTTCAAACTCTCCGAGATCGCCTTCGCTATCTCATCCTGAATCGCCAGAATGTCGTTGGGAGTACGATTGTATTGCTCGCCCCAGAGCTGCGAACCGTCAGAAACCTTGACCAGTTCACTCCTGATGATCAGTTTTTCACCGAGCCGCATGACCCGGATCATCATCACGGCTTTAACGTTGAGTTGAAACCCGACTGTTTGCGGATCAAGATCTTTGCCTTTGAAGCGGAAGACGGTGCTGCACGCGAGCACACGCAGTTTCGGAATGCGGGAGAGCATGTTCACGATGCTCTCAGTGATACCTTCCGACAGATATTCGACGTTCGGATCGCTACCCGGCATCTGCGACGGGAACACAGCAAGTGAATCGATTGTCTCATCTTGAGACTCCGCTTGTATTTCGGGTCGACGCGCCACACTGGCCGCGGGCTGCTCGACGGGAATTTCCGTGACTTCTGCCAGAAAACGATAGCCGCGACGCGGTACAGTCTCGATAAACTGGTGCGTAAGCTGATCGTCGCCGAGCGTCTTACGCAAGATTGACATGCTGACAGTGATGTTGTTCTCCTCGACAATCGAATCTGGCCAGATCTCTCGCATCAAGTCTTCTTTCACAACGAGTTGGCCGCGCATCTCGACGAGAAACAGCAGCAAATCCAAAATCTTTGGTTTGAGTGGCACCGGCTGGCCTTGATACAGAAGTCGGCGTTGCCCCGCCTCAAGACGAAAGCCCTTAAACTCATAAATTCTTGAGTCAACGTTTCGCTGCATACAAACTTGGCTCACCGAATTATCGGTTCCTTGGTGGGCAGGGCTATCTTGATGTCAGCACGAGGCTGGGGAGATCTGAAACCCGTCGTTGGAAACACAAATGCCCAACCTGAACGGTTAGGTTCGGTGTTTACCCCTCCGGGAATTTAACGAGCTATTGGAAAACCATCTGGCGAACCTGCCAGATCTGAGCTGGTTTTGTGCTCGTTCGAATGCCGGGTCCGGGTGATAATACGAGGAAGGTTTTCAGGAATCAATAGAAGCCCGTAGGGTAAGACCCTCAGAGCGCCTCGGGCATTTAGAAATATGCTCGCCACGAACGTCGTTGAGCGGCTTACTTCAAGAGTGAAACAATTAGAAGTGGCAGCGCCGAAGGCGCGGAATATGAAAGCCAGGGGCAAGCGCGAAGCGCGTCGCCCCTGGTAACGAAATGAAAATTTGATTGAGCCCTGAAAGGGCGTAATACGTCGACAATTATTTCGGTCTTTCAGGCCTCGCCGCGCTTTGTGGGTTTAACCAGGGGCGACGCGCTCCGCTTCGCGTCGCGCTTGCCCCTGGCTTTCATATTCCGCGCCTTTGGCGCTCTGCAGCACGCTGTTGCAGTATTCGATCCACTCCGGCGTGACGTCGCTGAAGATGATGTTCTCGTCGATAAAAATGCCGTCAGTTACCGTAAAATTTCTTTGCAGGTAAACGTAGTCTGCATCGGTTAACTGTCGTGCTATTTCCACCGTCTCGCCATCAACTTCTTGTCTAACCATGCGTGCGTTGTCCGGCTTTTCAATCCAACCGGGGAACTGACGAAGTTGATGTAGCGGATAAGCTTTGCAGTACTTTCCAAGTATGGTCATAGGCTCCCTTCAAGAACGTGGGGGGTTGAGAGTACTTAACCAACCGGGTTCAATCGCCAAGAATTATCGAATCACCAAAGATGATTCCATCACCGAAAATAATTCCGTCACCGAAAATGATTCCATCGCCGAAGATGATTCCGTCACCGAAAATGATCCCGTCACCGAAGATAATTCCATCACCGAAGATGATCCCGTCGCCGAAAATGATTCCGTCAGCGATCGTGACGCCGTTCGCGACCAGATCGCCGCTTCCAATCAGAATACCGTCGCCCTTCAACTGTCCGATATTAATGGCCGCACCGGCACTAAGCATTTCACCGGTCGAAAGCACGATGTTGCCCGGCAACAGAATTCCGTCGTAAGTTCCACTCGCAGACACACTTCGGCCGCCTCGCAGCAACGAATCCGCGAGAATCGTGCTATTCAAACTCAGCAAACTACTCGAGATGTCGACCGCGTCAGTCATCAGCGTGTCGTTCGAGAGTGTAAGTCCATCCGCGAGAAAGTTGTTGTTGGACCAGATTATGCCTCCGTTCTGGAGGGGTTGTCCGCTGGAAGTAAGGAAGCCGCGGTTGACGATGAGGCCGTCAGCAATCAGAAATCCGTCGCCCAGGAGTTCGCCGGAGCAATACGGTCCTTGAAAGCGAGTGATTAGCCCCACTCCCGTCATCGTGTTGAATTTACGAACGATGGTCGTGCTCCAACTAAAACTGCTGCCCGCGAAAGACGAAAAGTGAGTCACTGACCCTGTCAACAGCGGAGCGCCGATTTGGACAGGCGACGAGAGATCGCGCCGCACTGACTGCACCAGCCTCATCGCGCCTTCAATATTCAGTTGGCCTGCACCCTGCTCTAAAACTCCGGCGTGGTCGAGCTTCTGCGCGGTGTACTCCATAAAAGCCTTGACCATGTTTGGCGTCAGCTTTGGATTGAGCTGGAGCATCAACGCCGCAGCGCCGGCGGCGATCGGCGCTGCCACCGAAGTGCCGCTCATGCGCATCACTTTCATCGATGCGGGCGTGAACAATCCTGACTCATTCAAAGTCGGATTCAGTGTGACCAGGAGATTGTTGCGAGCCTGTGCGAAGACGAGCTTGTTACCGGGCGCAACCAGATCGGGCTTCAGCAAGTTGTCGTGATGCTTGATGCCGCTTTCGTCGATCCAAAAACTACGGGTCGGACCGCGTGAACTGAACGTTGCGACGCCATCGTCGAGCCGCTGGTCAGTCTGAAAACTATTTGCCGCGCCGACGGTGATGGCTGAAGGCTCAATACCGGGCGAATGAATCGCGCCGTAGAGTTTCTGACCAGTCAGGTCTTTTCCCTCGTTGCCGGCGGCTACAAACACCGCAATGCCGGAATTCACCAGACCGCGAACTGCGCGACACATCGCGTCATATTTATACGACTCAACGGCGCGAGTGCCGAGACTCAGGTTGACGATGCGGATGTTGTACTGGCGAGCGTGCGTTGCGACCCAATCGAGTCCGGCGAGAACGTTTTCAACAGTTCCCGCGCCGACGCTGTTTAGCACGCGCACATTAATTAAGGAGACGCCGGGTGCGACTCCTTCGTAAGCGGCGCCTGCGCCTGTGCCACCAGCCGCTGCAGCTGCGACGAATGTTCCGTGTCCGTACGGATCGTCAGTTCGATTCTCGCCTGTGAAATCAACGCTCGCGATTACTCGATTCCCGGCAAACTGCGCGTGATTTGTGTCAATGCCTGAGTCGAGAATAGCGATACTCATTCCGGCGCCGTCAATCGACCCGCGTCCCGCAGACAATGCGCCGGCCTGACCAGCGTCAGCGCCAGTCGTAACTGAAACGTGTCCGAGTGTGCGGACCGTCTCATTCGACGACACATGTGAGATCTCCGGAAAAGCAGCGAGTTCGCCGACCAGATTGAATGGAAGCGTCAACGAGAAGGCGCCGAGAGCTTTCATCTGCCGGCGCTCGTGAACACCGTTTTTCGCGAGGAAAGCGTTTAGGCGGCCGCTTCGCGGAGCCTCGAGTGTTGCGATTACTGTCACGATATCTTCGGGTGCGTGTTTGTCGTCCTTTAATAAAGGAGAGATCTTGTTTGCCTTTTTCGAATGCGAAGGCTTGTCAGCGCGTCCGGCGTGGACGACGGGAACAAAGCTCAGGCAGTTAAAATTGGTCAGCAGTAGAGCGATTACAAGAAAAACAGCCGAGAGGGATAGAGGGCTTATCCGTTTCATGAGCGTCAGGGACTCCTTGTCGAGAATGGAGGTCGCCCTTCGCACGAAGGTCCGGCCGGTTCGCCGCGGGCACAATGGCGCGTGGCAGCCTCGACAGGAAACCTGTTTTTTGTTGGGGATTCAGAGTTATCACGTGCGTCTGGGCGATTTTAGCTGGGAAAGCTAATCTCGGGGCGGACTATAGGTCAGCCGTGAAGTCACAATCTTTAACTTTATCCTAATTGTTGCTAACGAATCATAAACGCGCCCTGATATTACTCAGGCCGTCATCATGTAAATCTCGAAAATCTTGTCAATCCTGTCCAAATTAGTTATAGGATTCGCCCAAACATCATGAACACACTTCACGACATCCGCTTCGCATTTCGGATGCTCCTCAAGCGGCCGAGCTTCACGGTCATCGTTGTTCTGACACTGGCCCTGGGCATCGGAGCTAACACCACTATCTTCAGCGCGATCGATGCCGTCTTGCTGAACCCGCTGCCCTATAAAGATCCGGAACGTTTGATGGTGGTGTGGGAAACCAACAAGCAGCTCGGCCCTGAGATGTGGGACCGAAACGAAGTCGCAATCGGTAACTTCCTCGACTGGCGGTCGCGCAATCAGGTCTTCGATCAACTGGGCTCGCTTTTCTATACCGATATGAATCTATCCGGTATGGGCGAGCCGGAACGAATCAAGAGTTGTGTCGTCACCACCAATCTCTTTCAGGTACTCGGCGTACAACCGATGCTCAATCCACTTACAGCGCTGCGATACGAGTAGCGACGCGTTTTAGAAATTTATTTTCAACCCAAACTGAAGAACGCGTGGGTCGCCCGCTGAGGTGATCGAACCAAAGCCTGCAGCGCCCACAATCGCGTTTGGTGCTCCCAGAGGCGGAGTATTAGTGACGTTGAAAGCTTCAGCGCGAAACTCGATGTTGCGGTGTTCTCCGAAGTAAGTGCGCTTTATTAACGCGATGTCGGCGGTGCGATACTGTGGTCCACGTACCGGGTTACGGGAACTATTGCCGATCGTAAACTGAAGCGCGATCGTGAATGCAGACGTGTTGAAGAATCGAGCGGTTGTTCGTTCTGACGATGGCAGGCTCGGATCGGCAACGAGGTTCGGTCGCTGCGTACCAAAACCGGCAAACGCATTGAAGTTTGTCGCCTGAGTGACAGCCACCGGTATCCCTGATTGAAGTTGAATCACACCCGCCAATTCAAAGCCCTCTAATATCTTTCCCGTAATTCCTCCCGGATTAAATCTCTTGCCTTTGCCGACCGGCAGTTCATAGGTGAAGCTGGCCACAAAAACATTCGGGATATCACCAGTTGAGAGATCGCGTTCCAATTTGCGATTGAAACTGTCTGCGACCGGAAAATTAGCAATTGGACCAGTCAGGATCGACGCATCGAACACCGATGAAGCCTCATCGATCAACTTCGATCTCGTATACGACACGAGGAAAGAAAATCCGTGAGTGAACCGCTGCTCCAGCTTGGCTTGTAGTGCGTTGTAGTTAGTGTTGCCGACGTTGTTTCGATAGAACGTCACGTTAGTAAATCGTGGGAAGGGTTTAAGGAGTTGGGCCACGGGAATCGTTGGATCGCCGAGGCTTGACGATCGTGGTATCTGGCCGAAGAAAGGATTGGCGACACGAGTAAGCAATGCCGGTCCAAGCGCAAGTTGGCTCGCAGTCAATTGATTAATATTGGTGTCAGGAATACCGACGTGTGTGATCTTGGAGCCGGCATAAGCGACTTCCACCACGAGGTTCTTTGTCAACTCGCGCTGCATGGCAAAGTTCCACTGTTGCGCCTATCCGCTCCCCAGATCTCGATCGAGCGTGAAAACTCCCTGGCCCAAACCAGCATCGGGACCTAACGGAATTGGTGCAACAGTTGGCCCGCTGGAAAGTATGAATGCGGGATTTATGTTATCGAGCGTGCGCTGAGAAACTGCCTGGATGAACGGAAACTGGGGGACCGTGAAAGGCGTGGTGATACCAGCGATGATCCAGGCGCGCGTCGAATTGATCCTGATCGGTGTTCTCCGTTCCGATTCGAGTGAAATTGTTTGCGCTGCTGCTCGTTGGAGTCGGATAACGTTTCAGTAACTCTGCGGCGATCGGATCGAATGTGTTCGTCGGAACCAGATTGCCTGTGTAGGCGCGATGATCCGAGGGCCGAAAGATCTGGCCCACTCGCGCCTGAATAGTGTTGCCGTTCGTGTCAATGACGTTTACTGGATGAAGAGCTTGCGCGGGAAAAACGGCTAAAAAAGCTGATGGAACTGACGCTAAAAGCTTTTCAAATGGCGTACGAAGATAATCAACGAGGCGAATTCCATCGCTTCTAACAATTAGCGTCCTTACAATGTGGAATTTAGATGGCGTACTTCACCTGCGACACCTCTGTAATCATGTCGTGGGCCATCGAATAAACCAAATCCCGCCCACGGCAGTGGGCGGATTATTCAAGTCCTTTCTACATAAGATGCCTAGAATGCTTTAATCAATCCCGACAACGGAAGTTGGCGGATCGTTCAGGTCCTTACTATTTATGCCAAACGGTTAATAAATAGATCAAGCTTGAACAATCCGCCCACTCCATGGGCGGGATTGGAACCTTTTTGAGAGCGTGGGTGCTATAGAAAGGACTTGAACAATCCGCCCACTCCCGTGGGCGGGATTTTAATCAATAATTCGTGAGGATCTCCTCCGGCTTGAACCCCATCTTGCCGAGACGCTCGCGGGTTTGATCGATCATTTCGCGTGAGCCGCAGATCAGCGCGACGGGCGACGAAAGATCAGGTAGCACGTTGTCCAACAGTGACTGTACATAACCCGTGGGCCCGGACCAGTCGTGACCATCCGGACGAGAAATCACCTGCCGGAGCTCGACGCCCGCGTTCTCCCACGCTTCTGTTTCATCGCGATAACAAAAATCGTCCGGCGTTCGCGCACCGTAAAGCACCATTAATTGTCCGAATTCATTTTTACGCTTCAACACATGTCGCAACGCCGACCGTAATGGCGCAACTCCAGTTCCCATCGCGATAAAAACCAGATCGCGTCCAGTCATTTCATCGAGCTTAAACCCGCGCCCGCACACGTCAACCAGTTCGATTTTGTCGCCGACGCACATATCATAAATGACGCGACTCGCGCCCACTTTCTGTTTTACAAGCACTTCAAGATCACGATCCGCGGGCGCTCCGGCGAGAGCAAAATAAGCCGGTTCCTCGCCTTCAACACGCAATATCGCCACCTGCCCGGGCGTAAAATCAATTGCTCGCTGGGGCCTTAAATCGAATGAACGCGTAATCTGGGCCTGCTCACGAATACCTGAAATGACGAGTGTCTGCGCTTTATTGGGTTCCATCAGTCTCGCAGTTTACCAAATCAACCTTCCCATTCTCATGGGTTCCCGTTTACAATTCCCTCCCCATGAGATTTCGGCTTCTGACAACCGTTGTTGTTCTGGCGCTCTGCGTCTTAACGGTCCAGGCGCAGTCGGGCAGAAGACATATAAAACCTGAGCCCGCGGCCCCGGTGCCAACGCCCACTCCTGAACCCACACCAACGCCAAAGAAAGAAGAACAGAAATCCGAACTCTTGTTTCTTATCGGAGCCGATCGTAGCGATTCCTTCGCCTCTTTTCCTTACTCATATTACGACGCAGTTGTTCGCGGTTGCGCTGACCGGTTGCGCGCCGGATCGTCCGCGAGTATCGAGGTATCCGATCGAGATTTGAGTAGAGGAGAAGCGATCAAAAGGGCGAAGGCGGATGCGACCACTTATGTGGTTCACCTTACGCTTAAATATGACTCGATGGCACGTTCTTACGACGAAATGGTTCTTGAGTTTGTTGTATTCGCACCGACCACGGCGAAGATCGCGGTCAACGGGCGGAGTTATATGAATAGCAATCGCGCCGGACCGATCAGCGTCCCCCGTGGGGGCACAAACGTGATGTATCGCGAACAGCTCTTAAAAATCGCTGGCGAAGACGCGGGAAACAGAATCCTTAAATCACTGCATCTCGACGTCGAGATCCCGAAGAAGCCTTAACCCAAATCAGTCCTCGTAGATCTTCTCAATCACGTCTCGATACTTGTCATCAATAACTCTGCGCTTCACTTTCAAAGTCGGCGTGAGTTCGCCTCCTTCAATCGTGAATTCATTCTCCAACAAGGCGACTTTCTTGATGCGCTCATACTTCGCTAGGTTTGGAGTCAATGCATCGATCTGTCGCTGAATCAGATCGATGATGCGCGGATGATGGCAGAGTTCGCTATGGCTCTTGACTTCAATTCCCTTCAACTTGCAGTACGACTCGAGTTGCTCCCAAACGGGCACAATCAATGCCGCCGGAAACTTGCGTTCCGCTCCAATCAGAACCACCTGGTTCACAAAACGGGAGCCTTTGATCGCCTGTTCGATCGGTTGAGGTGAGATGTACTTGCCACCCGAAGTCTTAAACAACTCTTTCTTGCGATCGGTGATTCGCAGGAATCCTTCTTTGTCGAGCGTGCCGATATCACCCGTCTTAAACCAACCATCGCTCGTGAAGACTGCGCGCGTCTCTTCGGGTTTGTTGTAGTAACCCTGCATTATATTCGGACCACGCACTTCGATTTCGCCATCTTCGGCGATGCGAATATCGACATTCGGAATTGCCGTCCCGACTGTTCCCGGGCGAATGTCATCAATCTTGCTTGTGGTGATAACGGGCGAAGTCTCCGTTAGACCATAACCCTGCACAATGGGAATGCCGGCGCCGAGGTAGATGTACTGAAGATCCTCGGGCAGCGCCGCGCCTCCGGAAACCAGCAACCGCATCCGCCCACCAAACGCCCAATGCCATTTTGAAAACACGAGCTTCGACGCAATCCGATGCTGTAGTTTGAGAAACACCGGAACTGGTTCGTGCGCGAGCACGTGTTTGGCGTACTCGCGAGCCACATTAACAGACCACGCTAACAACGTAGCGCTTACTTTCCCGGCTTCAGCGGCACGCTCGCGAATGCGCGCGTAAATCTTCTCAAAGATACGCGGCACGCCCACCAGCACCGTCGGTCGCACCTCGCGCATGTTTGGACCAATCGTTTGCAACGACTCCGCAAAATAAACGGCCATGCCCTGATGCAGGTACATGTACATCGCCTGCCGTTCGAAAACATGCGACAGCGGCAACACGGACAACGCGATGTCGTGTTCACCAAACGATAAATGACCGGACGAGTCGATCAGATTCGAGACGAGATTCGAATGCGTCAGCATCACACCTTTCGGCTCGCCAGTCGTGCCGGAGGTGTAGATGATCGTCGCGAGATCATCCGGTCTAATCTTTAGTACCGATTGATCAATGTGGCCCGGTTCGCGTTGTTCAAGCTCACGTCCTTTTTCTTCGACCTGGGCCAACGTCAACCCGTCTGCGTCAGTGACTCCTTCGGGGTCGAAGAAAACGACGTGCTTAACTTGCGGACATTCACCAAGCGCGTCTTTTAGTTCATCAAACTTTTCTCGATTGGCGAGAAAGAGAACGCTGGCGCCCGAGTCGTTCAGGATGTAACGGACTTGAGGTGGTGTTAACGTTGGATAAATCGGAACGTCGATCGCGCCGGCGAAGATCGATCCCGCGTCGGTCAGCGTCCATTCGACGCGGCTTTCGGAAAGTATCGCAACCCGGTCGCCCGCAGCGACTCCAATCGCATGCAGTCCAGCGGCAATCGACTTTGCGCGCTGGAGCATTTCGTCAGACGAGATCGAATTCCAACGATCATTGCTCTTGTAATTAAGTGTGTCAGGTCGTTTGTGTTTGCGTGCAACGTGGTTGAAGACGTCAACAAGCGTGACGGGCTCGTCCGCAGAAGCAGGTTGGCGCGCGGGCGTACTCGAGCGTAAATCCGTGTACTCGAGTGTTCGGTTCACTGCGTCTTCACTCCGTTTAGAAAGATATCCAAAACTTCGTCCGCCATCGGCGCCAATTTGTAGCGACGCTTCGAAAGAATCCAGTTCGTCGCCATCTCATCAAGCGCTCCAAAAAGGATTTTCGCAACTACTTTGGCGTTTAGATCGGGTCGAAAGATGCCTGCGCGTTGTCCTTCTTCAAACGTTGAACGGATGAGCGCGAGATATTCAGCGAAACCGGCGGCTGAAAATTCTTCCATAAACTTGGTCGAGCCGCGCAATTCGACCTGAAAGACGACTGCGAGATCGCGGTCGGCGCCAAGTCGTTCCAGATGCAGTAGGGCGATCTGGCGAAGTTTTTCTGTTGGATCTTTGACCTCGGCGACCTGCTTCCTGGCAGCATCAAGGGCTTCCTCGACACTGCGATCGAAAATTGAGTGGAGAATATCTTCTTTACTTTTGAAATAGAGGTAGACAGTGCCGTCGGCGACGCCAGCTTCGCGCGCGATATCCGCGACCTTAGAGTTGAAGTAACCGCTATGAGCAAAGACACTGATCGCAGCCCGCAGGATGGCCTCGCGTTTATCTCCAACCGCGGCGCGAACATTATTTAGCGAACGAGCTACTCGCATCAAAATGAATGATGCCTCACTCAGTGGTCTTTAGCAATGTCTGCGACAAAAGTATTACTGAGCCGCTTTTTATCGGCGTTCATCTGTGGCTTCCTGAAAAAGACTGGGCTCTACCGCGCGAGGCATGCCCTTCAGCAGAAATTCCTGGGTTGGATATGGAATCCGAATCAAACGTTCCCTAAACAGCTCAGCGATGCGATAGTTGATGTCACTGCGGATCTGCACGTGACGTCGCGGCTGGTTCGTCCAAACGAGCAGACGGAAATCCAAAGAGTAGTCGCCAAACTTGAGAAACTGCACGCGGGGTTCCGGGTCCGTCAAAACATTCGCAACGTTCTGCGCTGCTTCGATCAACGTGTCAGTCACGAGCTGAATATCGGAATCGTCAGCCACTCCAATCGGTATCGCGATCCGTGCACGTGGATCGCCATACGACCAGTTCACCACTCGCTGACTCACCAGTTTTGAATTCGGCACGATGATGGCAATCCGATCGTTTGTGGTGACGATCGTAGTCCTTAGATTAATACTCTGCACATCGCCTTCATCTTCACCAATCGTGATGCGATCGCCGATTCTTATCGGTCGCTCGAACAAGAGAATAAAACCCGACGCGATATCCGCAGCGATGTATTGAAGTCCAAAACCGATGCCGACAGAAAGCGCAGTAAAGATCACTGCAATCGACGTGAGATCGATCGCGAAAGCCTGTTTGAGTGCGAGAAGGATGCCGAGTGTAATGACGAGATACCTGACGAGCCGGCCGATCGTGTAACGCAAACCCGGATCGATGTGACGACGATTCGCCATCCGCCGCTCAATAAGACCACTGGACCAACGCGCGGCGAGCAACGTCACCACTGCAACCACGACACCGACGAACAAACTGGAAGCAGATACAGTAATTCGTCCGAAAGTGAACTGTTGCGTCAGATAATTCCAGATCCGCGCAATAATGCCGGCTGAGTCCTGAAAAAAGTTCATTATCTGAACGTCCATTGAACTCAGCATAGCTATTTAAGTGTTACAAAAGCGTTGTAACCATGAGTTGTTTTTAGAACGGTGACGAATTCACATTACAAGGACCAGAAAGTTTCATTGACACGCTCTGAACGGGTAACTAAGATGTCCGACCAACTGGCCCGATTTTGCAAAAGCAACATGATCCAGCAGCAAAAACCCTTTCTCCCGAGAAGTTTGAGACCGGTCCAGAAACTTGAACATACCAAGAAAAATCTGACACTAGTCAACATACTTGAATATAGGAGATCACTATGCGGACCCCCGTACTTAGCAGCTTTCCCCGGATCTTAACTTTCGCAGCAAGCCTCATTCTCACGCTGCTCATCGCTTCGAACGCAGGCGCCCAAACACAGATCACTACCGGCACGATTCAGGGCACCGTTGTCGACGCGAATGGCGCAGTCGTTCCCGGCGCAAACGTAGAAATCAGAAACCTCGGCACCAATTTTTCGCGCACGCTAACCACTGATGAAGATGGACGCTTCACTGCGCCTTTGCTTCAACCCGGTAACTACTCGGTTACTGTTTCGAAAGATGGCTTCGCGACGACGGTCCTCGAAAGCACCGCGCTAACGGTGGGCCAGGCACTGACGATTCCCTTCTCGTTGAAGATCTCGACGGTCCAGGAACGTGTCACAATCACAACGACTCCGACAGTCGACACAGTCAAGACTGAAGCCAGCACGACGTTGAACGAAACAGCAGTAATGAACACGCCGATTCTCGGAAGAAAGTTTGAAGACCTGCTGACACTCACACCCAATGTAAGCATCACACAAGGTCCTGACGGCGATGAGATCAATTTCGCAGGCCAGCGCGGAATCTTTAATAACGTGAGTCTTGATGGCGGCGACTACAACAACGGTTTCTTCGGCGAACAACTCGGAGGGCAGCGCGCCGCTATCGATATCACTCTCGAAGCAGTAAAAGAGTTTCAGGTGGTTGCAACGGGAGCGAGCGCGGAGTTCGGGCGCACGGCCGGCGGCGTGATCAACGTCATCACTAAGTCAGGCACAAACGACGTTCACGGCAGCGCATTTTATTTCCAGCGCCTCGAAGCTCTAACGGCGAACACTTCCGACGGCAAGTCGCTTGAAGGTTTTAATCGTAAACAGTATGGCGGGACGATTGGTGGTCCAATCAAGAAAGACAAGGCATTTTTCTTCTTCGCCTTCGAGGGCATTCGTGAAAACCTGGAACGCGCGAACCTGAGCGAACAAGTCGGCGACACGCCGTGCGGAATTGCAGCGCCGACTATTATCGCAAACGAAGCCGCAATCAATGGAAACGACGATTGCGCGCGTCTGGCCCTGATCAGTTTCTTCAGGACGCGTCTAAATCAGGAAGAAGGGCTGCCGATCGAACACAAGATTAATAATCAGGCGTTCTTCTCGAGAGTAGATTTCGATATCACCAGTGCAAACCATCTTTCAGTGTCGTACAACTTCGACTATTCGAAGAACACGAACCAAACGTTCGACGTCCCCACATACGGAAACTCCGCCAACGGCATCGAAGGTCCTTCAAAGATCAACGTGGTGCGCGCGAACTTGTTCTCCACTGTATCGCCGACAAAACTCAACGAAGCACACTTTTCCTACAGTCGTGAGTTGCGACCTCGTGCAGCGGTTCCTTCGAATGTTCCGGCAGACACGGCGATGGGCTTTGCGACAACTTTCAGATTCGGTTTTCCGTTTTTCCTCGAACCGAATGTCGATGAACTACTCTGGCGCACACACGTCAAAGACAACTTCTCGATCATAACCGGCGATCACAATCTGAAATTCGGCGGTGAGTGGTTGCACACGCTGAACGATCAGGTCTTCCGTGGTTTCTTTACGGGCCGTTACATCTTCGACAGCCCGGCGGGTTTCCTGCGTTATTCGTCAACACCAGCCGCAAATGGCTTTGGGCCAAACGTAGGCGAGTGTTTCAACGCGGCCGGCGCCTTTACCGGATGGATCACACAAGGTGCTCCATTCAATCAAACGTGTGACTCCGAACCTGGCGATGCGACTGCCGGCGACGAGAGTGTCGGCGGTCCACTGCTCCTTTATTTGCAGAACGGTATCCCAACTGGAATCGCCGGTGCTCCGCCTCCGGGTAAATCGACAATTAAGAACGAAGACCTTGCTTTATTCATCCAGGATCGCTGGCAGCTTAGACCAAACTTCACGTTGAACTACGGCTTGCGCTGGGAAGCTCAGATCTTCCCCGAGCCCGTAGTGCCACCGAGTCAAACTGTCTACGCTTCTTTGCTGAATAATCCGAACTTCCCGTCTGACGGCACGTTGCACAGCCCCAAGAAACAGTTTCAGCCACGCCTCGGCTTTGCATGGGATCTATCGGGCCAGGGTAAATCAGTGCTTCGAGCGCACGCGGGTATTTACTACGGCCGGCAGAACATGCTGTCGCAGGTCGGTTCGATCACAGACAATGGTGTGCAGCAGTTTGGTATCGCCTGCGGATCTTCCTTCGGCTGCAGCAACGGACAGGGATTGCCGGTGTGGCCCAACATCGTGAACGTTCCGCCGTTGGGTGGTCTGCCTGCATTCGCTTCGATTCGCGTGTTTAGTAAAGACTACGCGAATCCGAGGATCTACACAGCAAACGTTCAATTCGAGCAGCAGCTTGCGGAAGACTTTTCACTGTATCTCGACTTCACTCACTCGAAAGGCGTCCATCTCACCCGTTTCATCAACCTGAATCGAGTGGGACTGTTTCCGGGATTTGGAGACGTGTTCGTCACGAGTGCTGTCGGTAGATCAGTGTTCGACGGCTTTACGGTCGGTATGAGAAAGAGGTTCAGCAAACGATATCAGTTTGAATGGAACTACGCGCTTTCGAGAGACAAGGACGATGATTCGAACGAACGCGATCCATTTACCGATCGCTCGTTTGATCCTCTAAACCTGAGTCTTGACTACGCTTATTCGGATCGCGACATCCGTCACAAGTTCAATTTCTTCACCTTTATTAATCTGGGTTGGGGATTTGACGGAAACTTCCGCGTGCAGGCACGCAGCGCTCAACCGATTACGCCGGCCGTTCGCACCGCCACGAATCGCAACACCCTGCGCAAGGACAACCAATATTTCTCGTTTGACTGGCGCCTTCAACGGCCAATCAAACTCAACGAACGCTTCTCGATCATTCCGATCATCGAGATGTTCAATACGTTCAATAACACCAACAACATCAACCCACTCGTGACGCCGGGACTATTCAACTTTGATGGATTCCTGCGGCAGGGTGTGGGTGATCCGCGTCAAGTGCAGCTCGCGGTCAGGCTCACGTTCTAACCACGGATTGCACGGATAAAGTCCGATAACTTCTGCGGATCGAGGGCGCCCTCGGTCCGCAGTCCGCTACAGACATCGATTCCATATGGCTGAACTTCGCGGATCGCTGCGGCGACGTTCGAAGGGTTCAGGCCACCTGCAAGAAATAAAGGCACACCGATCGCTTCTCTGATCTTTCGACTCAACGTCCAGTCGTGTGTTCTACCAGTGCCACCGAGTTCTTTGATGGCGAGCGATTGATTGCCGGAGTCCAGCAAAATCGCGTCGACGTGCGGCGCGACTGAGATCGCTTCATCGACAGATTCCGGACCAGTGACGTGTATAACTTGCACGAGTTTGATGCCAGGCAACGCCTCGTGTATTTCACGATAATTTCCGCCCGTCAGTCGATCACAAATCTGAATCGTGTTGACTCGGAGTCGACGTTGCTGATCGATGATCGATTCCGCGTCCTGCAAACAAGTGAGCAGAAACGAGCTCGCACCCGGCGGAACAATCGCGGCAATCTCTGCAATCAGATTCTCCGGAATCGGTCCAGGCCCACTCGGCATCGCCGACACCAAACCAATCGCATTAGCCCCGGCCCCAATCGCCATCCACGCTTCTTCGATGCTGGCGATGCAGCAGATCTTGATTCGTGGATTAGTGGTCGGCTTCATCTTTTAATTATCGGCAACTCGATCATCGAAAGTCCGCGGCTGTTTCGTTGTACCGCGATTGTCGG
>DATEIS010000358.1:0-4764 GCA_035278765.1 Pyrinomonadaceae bacterium
CAACCCTTCGCTTTGACTAACTTGGTTGCCATTCTGGTCCAGCACGTAAACTCGATAACTGGAAACACCTGGTAAACTCTCCCACCGGAAAACTGGTCGAGCTTCAGTTACAACTCTGCGCACGGGATAAAACAGTTTAAAACCCTGTGGGCCATCCTCGTTGCCGCGCATGCCGCCTGGTTCACCCGAAAGACGTCTCAACACATCAGGAGGTAGTATCTGCTCAGACAACGCCGCTCGCGATACAAGCTGGCGACTGTTCTCAGACACTTCGTCGAGACCTGTAATACGACCATCTTTGTCTATGGTCACTTCGCCGCCCCCATCCTTCAGCTTGGCAACTCTCGCGGAGTCTTCCACGCTTGCTGCCGGGGTTGGAGATATAGTTGGGCTTCGTTCACTATCACGGCTTGTTTGTTCCTGCTTATTCGCTTCCAGAGGGCCAGATCTTCTGGAGAGAGCAATCACACCGATAAGTATGGCGACTACTACGAGCACTATTGCCCCCACGGCATATACTGGACGTCTTTGTAACCGCTGCCACGCCCACGGAGCCCTTCGCATATCGGTGGGCTCGTAACGGGCAGGACCATAGGACACGTTCATTTCGCCAGCAGTGGCCTCACGAAAAGCGAGAAAACTGCGAACGTCTTCGCGGCAGCTTTCGCAGGTACTTAAGTGAATATTGATTATTTCCCGCGTCTCTTCATCGAACGTGTTGTCTGTCAGCCCAACGAGCTGATCAAAATCGAGGTGGTCATTTCGAAACCAGAACTCTGGGTCGAGAGTGAAGCTAAATGGTGCGGAGCCTCGCTGATGTTTTAATTCCTCGATGAATCGCTGATCGCAGGACTGGCACTCCGCAGTGTGGACAGCAGCCGCAGTAAGCTCATCTTCCGGTAAGGCACTCACGCAGAGCTGTTTAATTTCTAATTCCGATAAGTGGTGGGTCATTAGAGATCGACACTCCTCACATTATTGAAGACGGGAGCGACAGCCGAATCTTCCAGTTAGAGTAGAATATTTTCACCTTTGCACTTCAGCCTTTAAGCGGCGGACGGCGCGAAACCGCCATTTGTATACATTCTCGCGCGAAGCTTTCAGTTCCTCAGCCACACTGACGCCATTCATAGGCATTCGCGCTCGAAGTCGCACCACTTCCTGAACGGAACGGCCCATCCCTCGAGCGATTTCATCCCAGTTCACAATTTCCGCTGCTCGCAACATCGTGAACAGGTCCTCTCCTGCCTCGTCTTCAAAGCTCAATGCGAATGCGTCACGCTGGTCGGCTGGCAGGTGAATAACTGCTTGCCACAGTCGCATCAGCAACTCGTTCGCTTCGACGTGGGATTCGCCCGATCGAGCACTGGAAATGAAATAAGCATCCCACTTCGCTGGCGATGGATCGTCTAACGATTCGATCTGCTCATCTTGGATATCGAGCAGGTAAGCGATCATCCCGACCAGTACGTCAAGTTCAACCGGCCCTCCGATCCAGTAAAACAGCTCGGCTGCGATCTGCGAAATCGGTGCGAAATGTACGTCTTCATCCGAGAAGTGGAGCGACTGGAAGGTCTCCAGTTTTGTCTCAACGTCTTGCCAGGGCTGGTCTGAGAACTGACTTTTTCCAGTGTTTCGCCAGGGACCAAAGCCGCACAGTACTGCACCATCGTGTTCCCATGAGACGAGGTCTTTATGCCGCTTCAATAGATGCCGAAGACCGTCTTTTAGCCGGGTGCGTGCCGGTGATTTGGCCCGAAGGAAATCTGTACAGCTGTTTGAAGCAATACGTGAAACATAGAGATCGAAGTTATCAATGTTTTGATCAGAGGCTGAGTAAAGTTGATGCAATACTTGCACAACTCGCGTCATTGCTTCCTGGTACAGATCTTCAGCATCTTGATTGTTTCCATTGACACCCTGCGCGCTCACGTAAAAGCCAAGTCTTCGTCGCAGGACTTGTCTGATTAGCGGCGCGGCATGAATTGTGACGAGCTCATCAAGGTGATGTTGCCGCACTTTCTCATCCCGTGCGGTAAGATATGGCACGAGCACGTTATCCATGTGGTCTGGGCTGGAGAAGTACCTCCGTGACTCAGCGACGTTGCTGCTGAGTAAGACGGACTTTGCAATATAAATAGTGGGAGACTATTTTTACCACCGCAGTGAAGGCTGACCTGATCAAAAGCTCGATTCTTAGTTGTTACGGCGAGAGCTTACCTCGTGTTGAATCGTCGTTGAAAGTTCCACGACCGCGCGCCCTTGACACCACGGCTATGAATGCCTGCGCCGACCGGAGGAGGAAGAACAAAAGAGCTCCTCCGTTCGGCTTGCCATTCTAGCCGTGGTGTCAAGGGTCCGCTGCGCCGCGCTCACTTATTTTGGAGTGGCAAAGCAAAGCCTCCCGAAAGAGGGAAGAACGTGAGCCTCCCGCAGATTAGACCCACGAGTTATATAGATTTGGTTTTGAGCCTAAAACGAGAGAGTTTGGGCCAGACGGTGCCGCCGAAGCGGTGACCCTTTACCTTCAGATTAACACGCTGATATAAACCGTCAACTCAAGTGATCCACAATGTCGAAATCAACCACAAAGACCAACTCATGAAGAACGATTCCTCACGACGAAGCGGTTAAGTCTTACCTGAACAACTATGCAGAACAAACAAGGGCACAAGCGGATACAAACTCAAACGCGAATCGTGTGGTCCACATCGTCACATTATCGTGTCTTGTATTAGATGACTCGAACACTCAAAAATATTGATTTGACAAAGCTTAGGCCTGGCGTACAATGCAGGTTGCCCAGTCAAATACGCACCTCCCAGGTAGCCCTGTAAGCCTCGCGTCACACTATCTGAAACCATAAGCGTCCACCTCTGAAAAGCAGACGGTTCGCGTAATTGACCTCTGCCAGTGTGTCGCTTATAAATCCAAACCTTTTTCCGGAGTCCTCCATGCGATTAACGCTATCTTCTTTTCTGAAGCAAACCAGAACGACAAACCATTCAAACAATATCTTCCAAGCTGCAATGCTGCTTTTGTGCATCGTCGCCCATACGTACGCTCAAGATGAGGGCAATCCCAAACGAGGCTTTTATCCTGGCGGTTCGTACGCGATAAGTGACATTGAGACAGTCAATACAACCAACGGCAATCTCATTCTAAACATCCCGATTGTTTCACTACCGGCGGGACGAGGAGCGGCTGGGGCGAGTGTTAGCCTAACTTATAACAGTAAGGTTTGGGACGTTGAACAAATACATGATCCGGGAGAGCCTGGAACAGGTGAAGGAATTACCTTCAATGATTTAGTCCGAAGTCCTGAGGGCGGATGGCGATTCACTCTACCTGTTTACAGTCTGAATCTTGAGGAGTTTGTTCCAAACGGCACCAATTGCAACGGAGGTTACGTCCATAGGCTAACTATAACGTTCCCTGACGGCAGTCGTCATGAGTTCTATCCTGCTGGGTACACGATAAAAAACAGTTCAGGTGGTGTGAAGTACAGCCGAATTCGATTTGATGGTTGGAAGGCTAGCTCAGTTCAAACCAGCGGCGATTGCATTCTGTCTTACTCTCTTGAAACGACAAACACGATGACTTATTACAGCGTTGATGGGACCTACCTTCGTCTTGATGTAATGCACGGCGGAAATAATCCCTGGACTCTTTACTTTCCTGATGGCCGTCGTATGGAAACGCCGTCGCTCGTCAACGGTTCTGATCCAGATTTCCAGCGGACATATGATCGCAATAACAACTATACAGATTTTCAGCGCATTCATAATTACAACGGCCAGACGGGCCGAACTGCGGACAAATTATCCGATGAGTTCGGCAGATATTTACTTGTCGATTATGGTTTAGGTGGTGCGTTTCCAAATACGACGATTACGGCTCAAGGCGTAAATAATGCAGCGCTTGTGTGGACAATTAGTTGGAATAACCAAGGGCAAACTCCCGTCAATAAAACGTATTGTTCCTATTTCGTAACGGGTGGTATTTGCGGCAGTAGCAGCCCTGTCAACGTTAGTCGATCTGAGATTGACCAGATCACTCTGCCAGCACAAATGGGAGGGTTAGCATATCATTTTGGCTACAACACGACCGCTGGAGGCTGGGGAGAACTGAGTTCAGTAACTCTGCCGTCCGGAGCCATCGCTAATTACCATTATGAACAGGACGGACAGAACCAAATTGCCTGGCACAAGGTGCGAGATAATGGAGTCGCCCGCAAAGATCTCTCTTATCAATTAGAATATGATTCAACGTCAACGGCAACCACAGATTTCTGGTTTTACTCTTATGACCACTCCACGAGCATTACTACAATAACAGCACCCGATGGCGCGGTAACCAAGGAATATCACTTTAGCAGCGCCCAAGCGACTCTTGGCAACGAATCAAAAGGATTACTATATAAAGTTGAGAGACCAGACGGTACTATCGAAGAAAACGTTTGGCAGCCAAATACACCGGCGGGTATTGTAGAATTTAGTAATCTCGCACTCAAACTTAATCTATTCGTCAAAACGAAATTTGTCTCGATACCAAACTCTGTCGGCCCTGCCAAAACAGCAGTAACCGATTATGCATACGATAAAAACGGCAACATTACAGCAATCCGGGAATACGATTGGATAGACTCTTCAGCTATTCAGCGAGACAGCTTCGGCCTTCCCCTCACTGCTGCCCAACAACCTGCACTCAACAACAACCTAAAGCGGCTTACCACCAATTCGTACTTCAATCAAACCCCTGACG
>DATEIS010000359.1:0-5959 GCA_035278765.1 Pyrinomonadaceae bacterium
ACTCTCTACGAAAAGTAAATATACCCCGGAATCGGGAACATTGAGAGTGATTTCGTAAAGACCATCAGCGAGTGGTTGTGCAATCTGCCGCTGCTGCCATGTTCCCGGCGAGAGAAATACAAGCACACCTACGTCTTTCAACGCATTAATGGGCTTTTTGGTTTCAGTATCGGTGAGTCGAAATCGAACCTTGTAGTCCTCACCCGTGCCGAGCGACATGTCCTTGTTTAGATACTCAATCCGCAGTGCCGTCTTTTGATCGTCCTTTATCGCTGGATTCGATCCGGCGACTGCTTCAAAACAATGAACGACGCGCGGTGAGTCGAGCAGCATCGACACGTTGTAGACTCCGGCCTTCGGGAGTCGGGCAGTGGTCGAATAAACACCACGCGTTTCTTCACGCAGGCTGCGATCGACAACCATCACGGCTCTCGGCACGCGGCGGTAGTTTTGGAAATTACCCATTGGCGCTGCCATGCCTTCGGAGTAGTAGTAGATCATTTGGTCGGCAGGATTTGCGAGAAGCACCGCATTAGGTTCGGGCGCCGGAACAAAAGCGTCGGCAGTCGAGGCGAAATCGCGTGAAGCGACGGGCGCGTTTTGTCCTCCGGGAAATTTCACAACATCAACTTGTTTGCCTAACGAAGCGAGCCGGATTGCTGACACCTGCTCGGTTCCGAGCGAGCGCACGTACGCGAAGTTGTCAGTAAACGCGAACCCGTCCGGGGCTTCACCGACAACCTGCTCGTGGATCAGGCTATTCGTTGACGCGTCGAAGATAAATACTTTCGACTCTTTCGGATTAGCCACAAACCCCCAACGACCGCCGCGAGCAAAACGCACCGTCCTGAGTCCGGGTCTCGTGACGATGTTTGCCAGTAGCTTATGACTGGCGGTATCGACAACAGCAATGCTGCCGTCCGTTTCGTTTCCGACGTACAAGGCTTTGCTAAGTGGAGAGAAAGCAAGTGCAGATGCGGTGCTACCCGTTTTCAGATCCTTGAGCTTTCGGAGTTTTGGAATGTTGATGATCGAGAGGGTGCCGTCGCTTCGATTCGTTACAAACGCGAACTTGTTGTCAGTTCCGAATGCGATCTCGTGACTGCCCGCGCCGGTTTCGATCTGCTTTGACACCTTTAGTGTCGAAGTATCAATGACGGTGACGCCTGTTTCATTTGCAACCCACAAGTATTTCTCATCTGGCTGCAACAGAAGACGTGTTGGCTTTGGTCCAGTGTCAACATTCGCGACAACCTTCCACGTTGTCGTGTCAACAACGGCGACCTGATTGATCCGTGGCATGCTGACGAACAATTTCAAGCGATCGCTGGTCAACGCCCAGTCTTCACCAGGGCTCTTCAGCATGATGAGTGTTAGTAGTTTGCTGCCGCCGAAACCGAGCAGCGGATCGATCACGGAGATGTTTGGTTCCTGATTCAGTGCCAGAAGATGGAAGGTGTTGAGATCGACGTCGGGTCGCGAACGCAGACTGCCTTGTAAATACGATTCGACTTTAGCGCGACATTGATCAGGCCCCGGTGGTCCAGGTCGCTCGCGTTGCGCAACCCATGCGGCCGGTCGAACACCGGATATCGGAGTCTTCGTGGCACTGTCGCGAAGCTTGAAACGAAAGACAGCATCCTCTCCGGCTAGCAAAACAGTTTTCGACTTCGAAGCAGCCGGCTCGATCGTGAACTCGATCTCGATACCGTCCTTGACGATCTTCTTAGCGTCCTGCGCCATGGCTGTCGGGAAGCCAAGTGGGCAAACAAACAGGGTCAACAGTAGTAATCGCATCTTCATCACCGGATTCATCATTGCGCCACGGGGCAGACCACGTCCGGACAAAACTGTCCCGGTGGGCATGGTGTGCATGTTGGCGGTGGAGAATTGAACTTCACGCGGAGCAATCCCCAAATTCCACCATCGAAATGAAACGATGTGAACGTGCGATAGAGATAGTCACCTTGCACACGGAAGCGCCCGCCCGCGCCGCCTTTAGGCAGGAAGTCGAAGTGACTGCCTGGTCCAACGCCCGCCTGCGAACCTACCCAGTTCGAGAGTGGATTACTCCCAATCGCCTGCGACTCACTGATGTAAGGTTCCTGCTCCCAGATGTGCGCGTGCAACAGATACGTATCGTTGCGCGCGTGACCACCCGGATGCAGCATGCGAACGCGGAACTCCTGACCCGGTGTTGCAGTGAAGACCGGCGTCACCGGATCGCCGCCAACCTGATCGTTCGTCAGCACCTTCGTGAAATCCAATTCACGCGTCTTCTCGAGCGGTGTATCCGGTGCGAAACCCATGCGTTTCCAGAGCGGCTCAGTTCGATAGTTAACGGCTTTCTGCCCTGAGTCTTCCGGATCTTCTGCTTCCGCAAGATTCGGAACAGCGACGCCGTTTTCTGTCGTCGCCTCACCAAACATTCCGTTGAAGCGAAGATTGATGTCGTTCTGGAACATCGTCACAAACTCGCGGAAGATTGTGCCGTTCGAGCGCGTGATATCTACCTGCGCGCGTGTTCCAAAGTTGTCGTTCCACAACGAAGCTTTTGGTTCAATGATGAGCCCGCCAATCAATCCCTTGTTTGTGTGCTTGATCGGATCCGACGGCGACAGATTCGTCGCGCCATACTCGATCGCTGTCGGCACGCCGGTGTTATTAAGTCCGGTCATGATGTCACCTGCATACCACTGGTAAGTGACACTCGTTCCCGGCGACGCGGTCTGCACTGGATTGAAACCGACGTTCATGCCGTCGCTTCTGGTGATGTCGACATAAACTAATTGCGGATGCAATCCAACATCTGACGATGGTTTCACCTGATTGGCGTTGAACCTGTCGACAATCATCGGCATCGTGCTGAAGCCGTCGAGATCGAACTGCGGTCCCGGTGGCAGGTTGTTCCTCAACGTGACTTCGACACACTCACCAGCACTCGCGCGCACGATAAGCGGCTCAATGACTACGCCTGGTTTAACGACACCAGTCGAATCGAGATCTGACGTGCGGAAGTACATGATCGCAGTTGGATCATGCAGCCGTCCGCCGTTCGCGATGCGCGGGTTATAGACGAGCGTGCCTCCCGGCAACGCCTTCTTTGCAGTCGTGGCTGTTATGTCGAGTGTCCGTGTTGCGGCGGTTCTCGGACAAACGCCCTTGAAGTCACCCTGGTTGGTCCAGTCGAGCGTATTGTTCTTCGGATTGTTCGGCAGTTCGAGCAGGTCGACTTTCTTAGTTGCGTAAACTCGCATCAATCCCCACAGCCCATTCCACTGATCGTCAGACGCTTTGCCCGGCTGATAGAGATAATCTGCGGTCTTGCCGTCGGGCTTATGCGGAAGTTTTGGCACCACAAATTCAAAGTGCTCGGAGATGCCCATCATCTGGTTGTTGCGATAACCCGAATTCGGATCGGATGGCTCAAATTTCCACCTGATGCCATTGACTGTGAAGTTGTGACCTTCCTCATGCGCGCCGACGAGGATGCGAATCTGAACCGGATCGTCTTCGTACGCTCTCAACAACGGCGTGAATGGATCGCCCGGTTGCACGTCAGCCGTCAGCGGCGGATAGAAGTTTGGTTGCGAGTTGAAACGTCCGTCTGCGCGCAGGAGGTTTGATCGGAAGACGTGCGACAGATCACCCGCGAGACCCGGTGCTTGTTTGTTGGTGCCCGGATCGCGGACGCGTAGTGCTACCGGTTCGTTGCGGTAGTTAACACTCATCGTACCCACGTCAGCAGCAGCGATCGCTTCCGGACACGGCGGTGCAAACGAGCTGCCCGGACATTTCTCAGCGGGTTCGAGAAGGAACGGCAGACCGACTTCATTTCTTGCCGGTGGATTAACCGGACGAGCGCCGTCATATGCGAGTTGGAAATCTGCAAACTCCAAAAGAAACTCGCGATAACTCTTCGACATGTCGGACGTAAGAATGTCGGCGCGCCAACTCGTTGGCCCCCCATCGAAGCGTGCCGGCACACCTGCGCCGCCAAACAAAATACCAGTTTCAGGATGGCGCCACTTCGAACCCTGCGGTTCAACAACCAACCCTGCGTAAAGACCTGCCTGTTGGTGAGTCGATGGGCCAAAGTGATCGTGCGTGAAGACAGTTCGCAGTGTGCGATCTTCGCCAAGGTTATTGAGTACGTTGTCGGCATACCAGCGCTGCACGGTTGTCTTCGCGCCGAGTGTGCCGAAGAAAGGATGTGGCTTGGCTTTTGGACAGGTGAACGTGCCGTCGCGTGGATCACCCGAATCGACACCAACACAGCCGTTGAATTTTCGAATCGCGCGTATGCGTTCGATTACTTCTTCCGGACTGAACGTGCCGTCTTCGTAATTGAAACCATTAGCGGCGCCGTCCGATGCGAGTACGTCAAACTTCACGAGGTGAATATGCTGGCCCATCGTGTCTGTCGGTGTTCGCACCTGGAAGTCATCCTGAACATAAACACGCGGGACGAGATTCGTGTGCTGGAACGTGATGCAATCGTTTGTATTCGCACGGAAGAAGAGCGGCTCCGGCGCGCGTGTACCTTCAAGAGTTGGTTTCACATCGGCCCACAACGCCGAGATGCGTGATTGCGCAAAGTGCCAGGCGGCTTTGTTGAGTTTCAGATCGAGCTGAATGTTGGCGCTCTTGTAAAGACGTGGAACACCAGCGGCCGCTCCATTATCGTCGACACATGGATCGGCGAGGGGCGCACCGGCAACTTTCGGACGTCCATTCGTGACGAAGTTGGCGGCCACGTTTTCCGGAGTGAAACTCGGATGATTGCGAATGGCGTGAAAATTCATCGCTGCTATCTCGGCCGCATTTCCGGCCTCAGGAATCGAAACTGCCTGTGCAGTAACCAGCGACTTATCAAAGTCGAGACGCGCCTTGTTGAGATCGAATGCAGGCAGGTGTTCTTTGTGATGGACCGCAGTGCCGCCAATGATGATGTGACGCGAGAGACCGCCGTCGTCGATAGTGTCGAGTGGTGGTGTCGGTGGGCGATGTCCCGCTTGCGCAGCAATGTAAAACGGATAGCCCTGAAAAGTGGCCGTCGGCATTAACGGCATTGCGATCGTCGGAATCGGAACGAGCGCGGGAATCGGTGTGCCCGCGGCGATTTCTCCATCCGGCAATTTGCGCGATGTCGCTGTCGGCCGGCCATTAACGTCGAGCTCTGTGCCAGCTTCGAAGACGTCGTGGACTCGAAACAGTTCCCACATGCCTTGTGCGAAGTGTGGATAGAAGTGGCAATGGAAGATTGCGTCACCAGGTGTTTTGTTTCGATTGCCGCCACCGCCGTGCGCGATCTCAGTGGTGAATGAATAAGCAGGACCCTGAGCCTGACTGTCGAGATATGTCGAGTTGTCGCTTTCGGGTGTGTGCAACCACTGGTGCGCGTGCAGGTGATGAATGTGATGCTCTTTCGGACCCGCATGCATCACGCGCATCTTGACGTTGTCGTTCAGATACGAGTGGTGAACGTTCGTTGGATCATCCGGGAAGAAGACTTTCGTCGCCTTTGGTCCAGTGATTAGCTTTCCGGTGCTGTCCGTCGTGTTGGCAGGTTTGTCGACGATCTGCGCCGGATCGCCGATGGCCCATGAAGAGAGGAAAAACTCTTCAAACAAACACTCGGTGCACTTACCCATCGGGCCGACGCCGAATCGATTTGCCAGAATCTCAGCACCGATGCCGCCCGTTCCGTAGTTGATCGCGAAACCGTCGCGCACGCTGTGCAACGTGAAGGCGAGTGGATTTGGCTCACCGTTAATCTCGTCATCAAACTGCGGGAACGCCTGCACGGCCTTGATTTCGTCGTGATAGACGACGGTGAATTCGCGGAACGGCTGATTGCGATCGGGCTCAACCGGATTCGGGCGATACGTGCCGGCGGGGAAATTGCCGCGGCCGGGTCCGGTGATGATTGCGTTTATGTCGGAGTGGACGATGTTGT
>DATEIS010000360.1:0-11606 GCA_035278765.1 Pyrinomonadaceae bacterium
GGGCCGCCCCTACAGTTACGCCCAATACTGCAAAAAGGAGAATTTTGATGCGCAAAGTTACGTTTGGCGGAGCTAACAGTCTCGATAACTTCTTCGCACGCAAAGACGACACGGTCGACTGGCTGCTCTGGTGCAAAGAAGTGCAGCAGATCATGAAAGACTACTGGAAGAACATCGACACGGTCGTGATGGGCCGTCGCACATATGAGGTTGCGACTAAAAACGGCGGAGGCGTCGGCAGTGGTCCAGGTGTTAAGACGTACATCTTCTCGCGAACGATCAAAAAACCGAGCAACAAGAAACTAACGTTCGTCTCCGAAGACGCAGCGGCGTTCGTGCGACGACTGAAGGAAGAGCAGGGCAAAGACATCTGCGTACTCGGTGGTGGACTGTTGGCGAAGTCTCTCTTCGAAGCTGATCTGATCGACGAGATTGGTTTCAACATTCATCCGGTGTTGCTCGGATCAGGCATTCCAATTTTCTATGAGATGTCACATCAAATTGATCTCGAATTGAAGAAGTGTCAGGAATTATCCACAGGCTGCGTGGTCCTTACTTACAACGTCAAGCATACGTAATTACATACAGGAATTTCCTGATGACCTGGTCATAAAAATCCGTGTTTGTCTGTGGCGGTTTGCGTGTAGTATGTGCGGCGGTCACAGAGGGCAGGACCACGCGCAAAGATATTGCCAAGCGAAAATCCTCGCGTTAACCTCGACCCTTAACGAAGATGAGCCTAGCCTCGCCCAAGCTGATGCCGGCGATACTCATATCCGTGTGACAGTTTGTGGGAAGTACCTAGATAGGTGAGAGCGGCAGCACGATTCTGAAGCCGAACTACCGCTCTCGGCGGAACGCATTTGGCAACACCCACAATTTGCCTCCGGGCATGCGCTCCGAGTCTGTCTCAAAATGGAAAGGAGCAAGTGTTGATTAAGGCGCGAGGTCGAACCCGCTAGTGAGTAGCGCCCGACTAGTTCGGGCGTTTCGGGTATCCTCCGAGTCGGCGCGCAGTGTAAGTGAAAATACACATAAATTCAAGAGCGCATCTTCGTCAGGAGTCGTGGCCTGATGGGACGCGTGCGCCGAAACAAACCGCTCAAGTTGAGCCACAAATTGTTGGCGATCAGGAAGCGTCTGAGAATGAGTCAGACTGAGATGGCGCGGGCGCTTGAGCTAAAGGTGCATTATTCCGCAGTTTCGAATTTTGAGCTCGGAACAAGGGAGCCGGATCTGATCATTGTGATGCGTTATGCCCGGTTAGCAGGCATTCCGATGGAGATGATCGTTGACGATCAGATGAATTTGCCTGAGGAAGTTTAGCCGCGGGTGAACGCGGATTTTATTTCGGATGTGGTGCGCGGATTGGACGGCCCGGAAATATTTTTGATTCGAGTTGGCCATCTTTTACGATTGGGATGCCGTTGACGAGAACGTATTTGATACCGGCGGCGTATTTGGCAGGGTCTTGAAAGGTTGAGCGATCCGAAATCGATTGGGGATCGAAGATTGTGAGATCCGCGTCGGCGCCGATCCGAATCCGGCCTTTGTTCTTCATCGATGGCACGCGTCGTTCGAGACGCTTCGCAGGTAAGAGCGTCATCTTTGTGACAGCGTCCATCAGAGTGAGGGTCTTTTTCTCTCGGACATAATTCCCCAGTACTCTTGAATAGGTTCCTGCTGTGCGAGGATGTCCTTTTCCTTGTGCCAGAATGCCATCACTCGCGATGATCGTTAGTGGACTGTTGATTGCCGTGTTAACAACCTCTTCCGTCATGGAAAAAACAGCCACCATGCCGCCGGTCTTTCGATACTTTTCGAAGGTTTCTTTGGTAAGACGTTCTCCAGTTGCGGCCCACTGCAAATCTTTATAGTCGATATTGAAAACTTCCTGCCAACCTTCATCGAAGATCGCTGATTTGATGTCGGTCATGCCGGCGATGTAGGGATAGCATTCCGTGGACACGTCGAGGCCGCGCGACTTTGCTTCACCGATCATTTGCAGCAACTTTGGTGTTGCTGGTCCACCAGTGCTTTGAATGTGGACCACGTGCAAAGGCGCTCCGGTGATTGCCGCTGCCGAGATCACTTCTTCGAGCGCCTGAATGCTGCTGCCTGGTTCTTTCACACCTGCGTGTCGCATATGAACATGACACGACGCGCCGTACTGCGCCGCCACACGAAACATCTCGAGGATTTCCCAACGTGAAGCATTGGGCGTGTATTGAATTCCGAATCCAACCGCAATCGCACCGCGTCGTAAGCCATCTTCCAAACGTCGCTTCATCTCGTTGATCTCGCCATCTGTTGCCGCGCGTCGTGCGGCGTCACCAGTGGGAAGAAACGTGACGGGCTCGTGCATTGCAGACATGCGTGCTGCGAGATGTCCGGCACTCACACCGTAATTGATCAACGACTTCTGTTCGCGTTGCGCGTACCAGGCATCAATGTCGCCCGTGCCCACTTCGAGTTCGAGCGCGGTGGTCACACCATCCATCGCTTTGAAGCGAAAGTTCTCATCGTCCTGGCCATGCTGGTGAAGATCGATAAAGCCCGGCGAGACGACTAAACCGCGCGCGTCAATGACGGTGCGTCCCGCGAGCTTATTCGTGCTGATTGCTTTAATAGTGCCGTTTGAAATGCCCAGGTTGCGGATCGCATCGGATCGTGATTCCGGATCGATCACGCGCCCGTTGAGAATTACGAGATCATAGGCAGCCTGTGAGGTTGTTATTGAAGGAAAAATCAGCGCGCAGAGAATCAACGCAACAGGAACTATCGTTCTCATCGCACCTTTCCTCGCGCAGCCACGCGCCAGACTTCCTCAACCTGTTCGCCTCGCACGCCATAAATCTCATCGTGCATGTTGACGGTGGTGCAAACGTGATTTGGAATAATGCTGAGGCGATCTCCAACGCGATAACGCCGTTCCGAACGACCAATATTCAAGTGCCCATGCTCCTCGGAGAATCGTTCAAGCTCTGCACCCGGATCTTCCTTGATGATTCCGAACCCACCCCCATCGCCACCTTGAAAACGATCGTAAGAGAACGTCTTCGATCCACCATCGACGACCGCGTGTCCGTTAACTGCCGTGCTCACTACTGTAACAAGCACCGACAACGCACAATCATTCAACGAAGCCGCCGAAACTGCGACTGTATTTCGATCGTTGAAGATGTACGTTCCAGGACGCACTTCATTAACACCATAAAAGGCCCCGCCTTCATATGCCGTGGGCGTCGAACCACCACTCACAATCGCAAGAGGCACACCAGCACGTTCAAAAGCTGCAAGAGACCGCTGAAGAAACTCATTTACCTGCGCTCGCAACGATGCTCGCTCTTCCGGTTCAACACCGAAGTGACCCGGAAAGAACATCAGTCCCTTAAACTCCAGACCTGGCAGCTCGGTAACCTTCTGCGCAAGCGTAACCAGATCACGTTCATTGCTAAGCCCGCAACGATGGAAGCCGACATCCATCTCAACCAGAATTCCGACCGTTGTTCCTTGCTTCGTCGCTGCCGCAGAGATCTCACGCGCCGCTTCCTCCGAATCAAGCGAGACGCTGATCTTCGATCGTTCTGCCAAGCGCGCCAGATGCGCAGTTTTCTCGGCGCCGACGATTGGATAAGCGATCAGTATGTCGTCGATTCCGGCATCGAGCATCACTTCAGCTTCGCCGAGTTTCGCGACAGTGATTCCGGTCGCGCCGCTCGCGATCTGTCGTTTTGCAAGCTCCGGAATTTTGTGCGACTTGGTGTGTGGGCGCAGTAAGAGTTGATGCGATCGACAGTAGTCAGCCACACGCGACAGATTGCGTTCCATCACGTCGAGGTCTACCACAACCGCCGGCGTTTCTAATTCAGAAATATGCATTACAGGATTAAGAAGATTAGCAAGATTAACAGGATTTTTAAGGCACGATCTCGAATGGCGCTTCTTGTTTTGTCGACTTCCGCGTCACCATGTCTTTGGTTTCAATCATCGCCTGATAACGACCCGCCGCAAGATTAGCCAACGGCAAGTATTGAGCAAACGTCAGGTGAGGCACCGGCTGGCTCTGAATATCAGTCAACACAAAATCAAAAAACTTTGTCGCCGGCTGCCCGTCCTTCATCAATCGCACACTGACACGGACCAAAGGCTTTCCCGTCTCGGTGCTGTTCGCGGCGTTGTAAACATCCTGAAACATGATCAGGTTGTCGCTGTTCCTGAACTTGAGTGCCGCTGACGGACGGATCAACTGCTTTCCATAAACAAATACGTCCGGAGCGTCCGCGGGATTTGGCGGCAATTGACTGGCCGGCGCAACGTAACGACTAAGCACTACCGGCGTAGTCGCAAACTCCGCGTCAGGTTCAGGCAATACCAAATGTTCGCGTCGTGCACTGACTTTCCCCGACTGCTTATCCAGCACGATCAGATCGATCGTATAGTCGCCAGGCGTGAGTTGCAGATCTTGACGATAGAAAATGTTGTTGTTGAGGATCTCGTTATAATCGCTCGACGATAAGTTAACTGCAAAGTTGCCACCCAATCTCGACAGCGTCCGATCCGGTGTGGCCTTCAAAACTCCGAGCACCTCAAGCTGCATCGACTGCTTGTCGTTTTTGCGTTCGAACTTCACTGTCGATGGTGGAATTTCGATCGCGAGCGGGACTGTGTAAAGACCATTGCGACCTCTGAAGGCACTGATCGATACAAACACCGGCAGTCCCGGGTTTGTCTGCGCGTCGTTAAAATTAGCGAGCAGCTTTTTATCCGCAGGAGATAATAGAACGATCTCTTCCGGCGGAATCGCGTAGTAACCGGAACGCGACATGATCTGTACATCCGGACGATGTACTTCAATCTTTACTTTGCGGAACGTGCCGTCGAAGTTTTGATTGCTACTGCGATACGCAAGCGTGTAGCGCGCCTGGATTTCCTGATTGATTCGCTCGAGTCCCTGGCCGATGTCGTTGTTGCCTTTGAGAAACTTGCCGCCCGTGTCGCCGGAGAGACGATAAAGAATGTCGTATTCGCGCGTTTGGCCTTCCTGTCGTACGTTGTCGAAAACAGTCTCACCGCCAACCGCGCGGATACGTTGTTCCTGATTGATCGACGCAGCGCCCGCGAGTGGCGACGACGGAACTAACGAGCCCGAAGCAGGCGCAGCAGCTCTCAGGCCAGCGGAATCGATAATGTAGATCGCAACATTGGCACGATTCGCGATATCGATCGTGCTTTGCACTTGCCAATCGAGAACCTCAGGCGTGACGAAGCCTTGCGAAAACAAGACGAGCGTCTTCTTGCCCGGAATGGGTCGAAGACCTTCAGCCAACGCAGCAAGCGCCGCGAGCACTGGACGAGCCTGCTGCAAACTAAGCGCGGTGCGCATCCTGATGAACTGCTGCAACACAGTTTGAGCGAGCATGACGCGGGCTGCGGCTGCCCCGCCGGCATTAGTGGTGATACCGCTGGATGGCGTCGATGATGAGCTGTTCAGGAATTCTCTGAGATTCGCGATGTTCTCAGCGATGTTTTTGTTTTCGAAACTCTTCGAATCGGCACTGCCCAGCTTCTCGAGAGTCGCAATCAGCTTTGCCTTGTCTTGTGTGAACGGTTGCAACATTTGCAGACCGTTAGTCACAGAGAGGATGGCTACAGCGTCTGCGTCGGTTACCTGCTCGCGAACATACCTGATGGCGCCTTCGCGTACTTGCTTCAGGTTGGTTAAGTCAGTTGTTTGCGAGTCGAGGACAAGCGAGACGTAGTTGCGCGGTGCAGTTGCCGGCGCTTCGACACCAGGTTTGGCTGTATCGGTTCTTAAAAGTGGGGCGTCGAAGAATTCTATCTTCTGTTGTTGACCATTTTCCGTGATGACGAAGTCTTCGGGATTTAGGTCTGAGACGTATTTGCCTTTTTTGTCTTTAACGATGACGTCGATGTTGACGAGGTTTGATTTGACTCTGACGACATCCTCGTCTTGAGCATGGACTGAGCCACAGATGAACACAGATAAACACAGGTAAGAAAAAATCCGTGTCAATCTGTGTAAATCCGTAGCCAATTTAATCTCTTCCGACACCCAGCGCGTCAGCGACTCGGTTTATGTAGTTGAACCACGACGCGATCAAGGTGATTTGAAGTATACCCTTGTCGTCGAAACCTACCGATCGAAGTTGCTCGTGATCTTTCGGTGAGATGCGCGTCGCGTCGCGCGTTATCTGCACCACGTAGTCGAGCATTACTCTCTCCTGCTCGGAGATCGGAGCCTTGCGATAGTCGTCTTCGAGGGCGGCTACCAACTCTTTGTCTAGTGTAACCCGACGCAGAAACTCTGCGTGAGACTCGATTCAATAATGACACCGGTTGGTGACCGACACCACTGTCGTGATCATTTCGTGTTGTCGTCTGTCGAGAGGCAGGTCGGGCGACATCAGAGATCCAAATGTCGAAAAGGCATGGAAGAGGGCGTTGGGTATCAAACTGTGAGAGGCAACAATTCCGGCAGCGCCGTCTGGTGTCGGATGCACGGGCGTCGCGTACTCAATCGGATACAACTCACGTTGAGACTCAACCGCCTGACGCACCTCTTCACTCTCATCAACACCAATCGTCTTGATCCAGGTCATTCCGTGGTCCTTCTTTCAACTAAACGCTTATTGCGAAACAGAAACATATAAACCGGAAACCCTAACGCGACGACAACGACGCCGTAAAACGCCTGCTTGGGATTGTTGGCGGCAAGTAAAAACAGCAAACCCACAAGCATCAGCAGAAACACAATCGGCGTCAGTGGATACAACGGGGTCAGATAACGAACGCTATCACCTTTGTCATCACGACGAAACTTGAACAGCGCGACAACGGTGAGTCCAATAAATACGACTACAATGAATATAAAGTATGAAACGATCTCGTTGAAGTTGCCCGCGATGACCAGCACCGACGCAAGCACTGCCTGCAATGCAGTCGCGCGCGCCGGAGTTTCGTAGCGTTTGTGCAATACGGCGACAGCGGGCACAAACAGTCCATCGCGCGCCATCGCGAAATAGACTCGCGGGGCCGACATCACAACAGCGGTAACACTGCCAAGCACCGACACGATTACGATCAGTGAAAATATTAGCCCACCAGCACGCCCGAACAACACCTCACCGGCTTGTGCTGCAAACGTTTCACCTGAAGTGACCTGGTCCAACGGGACAAGATAAACAAAGGCGAAGCTCGTCAGGATATAAACGAGCATGATGATAAGCACACCGAACGTTAATGCTTTCGGTAAGTTTTGCGCCGGATCCTTAACTTCACCAGCAAGCTTTCCCAGATCCCACCAACCCGCAAATGAAAAGAAAGCGCCGACCATTCCGCCTGCAAGCGCGCCCGCGAGCGGTGCTGAGCCGGCGTGACGCTCGACAAATGGTGTGAAGTTTGACCAGTCGCCGAGTTGAAAACCGACGCCCCAGAGAAAGATGAAGGCTAGCAAGCCGAGTTTCAGAATCGCCAACGTGCGAATGAATCCTGCCCCCAATCTAACGCCGCGAATGTTGATGAGCGCGACTAGAATGATCGTCACGATAGCGAGAATTTTGATCTGTACTGGAGAGAGTTTGAGAATGTAACCGGCGTAAGTTGCGAGTCCGGTGGCGAGCGCGGCAGTCAAACCCGGATCCATTACGAGGAATGCCATCCAGCCGTACATGAAAGCGACTGCTGGACCATAAGCTTCGCGTAAGAAAGCATAACCGCCGCCGGCTTCGGGATATCTCGCCGACAGTTCGCCGTAGCAAAGAGCGCCACAAAGAGCCATCGCGCCCATCGTTAACCACACAACCAGCAACCACATCGGCGAGCCGAGTGCTTTCGCCATCCCGGCTGGCGTTAGAAAAATCCCGACAGCGATTACTTCGCCAACGACAAGTGTAGTCGCGGTTCGAAGTCCGATCTGTCGCTTTAATTCAGTCAATCTGTGTAATCTGCGGACTAGAAAGTGACGCGCGCTGCGAATTGAAACGCGCGTGGTCCACCCGATCCGAACACGCCGCCCGCAGTCGTCACCGGCTGTCCAAAACCCGACGACCGCAGGAAGCCAGCGCTGCTCGGATCGTTATTATCACGAACCAGCACATTACTGAATCCCGAATAATTCACATTCGAAACACCAAGCACGTTCGTCACATTGAAGAGATTGAACACTTCGGCAATCGGTTCAATACTCCAACGTTCACCAAGCCGGAACACCTTCGACACTCTCAAATCCACTGATGAGAAGTTGTCTCCAAGTTTCAAATCATCACGTACGAGAGGCACGAGCACACGCGGTTTGAAACCGGTATTCGGATCGGCGTTGGGACATAACGAACCGCCGGCCGCATTGATCGGCGTCAACGCAGCATTCAACTCCGCTCCCGTCTTAAACTGCCGCGCACCGGAATTTCGCTGCAACTCACAAACGCGCGAACTACCATCCGGAAGCAGGATATCGATCGGTACGGATGACGCCAGCGTCACGATCGGCGACAATCGAATGTCGGCAGGCAGGTTGAAAACTCCAGAGAAAGTAAATCGATGACGCTGATCGTTCGGCGTCGGCCCATACTCACGACGAAGATCGTTCGAGTCGATTGGTCCATTCGAAAACGGAATCTGATCGTCGTTGGCGTAGTTTGACGAGCGCGATAGCGTGTACGACGCGCGGAACTGAAATCGATCCGCAAAACGTCTCTCGAGACTCAGCAACAGCCCATCGTATTTGGTCCTGACACTCGACTCGAGATTCTTCACGATGTCTGGTCCACCGACCACGGGATTGAGAGGCACAGTGCCGATGATGCGACCGATGATGAAGTGTGTGCCGACGTTACGGACATAGTCGGCGCGCAATGCGAGGTTTCTGCCCAACTCACGCTGAACACCAACGTTCATCTGGTGCACCATCGGATTCTGCAGATCGTTGTCGATGATGTTGATGCCGCCCGCTCCGGCTCCCGGAAGCACAAATCCTGTGAACGGATTTGCGAGCGTCGGCGCCGGTGGTGGAAACACGCCGTTGACCGGATCGAAGAGAAATGGTGGCGGAATGAAAAAGACATTGCCGGCCCGCACTTCAACCGGCAAAGCACGACCGTCGAGCCCGCGTTCGAGCGTCTGAATCTCTAAAGTGACGCGGTCGTAGTAAATGCCGTAACCCGCATGGATACTGGTGCTTCCGTCTTTCGTCGAGTAGTTAAAGCCAACGCGCGGCGCAAAATTATTTTTGTCTCTGCTGCGTGTTCCTCTGAGGAACGGAAGAATGAGCGGATTCAGCTCGTCGACGCGACTGACGTTCTTCACGTCAGTGTCGAGCTCGTAGCGCAGTCCCAGATTCAGTGTGAACTGCCGGTGTACTCGCCAGTCGTCCTGAATAAAACCGGCGAGATACGTGCTGTCAGTATCGGGAAGAATGAGAGAGCGATCCGGAAAACCACTGCGAAGCGTCACAGCAAACAGCAGATCGTTATCGTCAACACGGCCATCGAGGTTGCGATCGAAATCCGGGAAGTCTTCAATCAGTTCGACGCGGCCCGTTTGAAACACTTTCAGATCGAGGTCCGACTCCACGCGCTGAATTTCACCACCGATGTAGAACGTGTGATTTCCTCGAATCATCGAATAGGTATCGCTAAACTGAAATCGCCGTTGCTTCGTCTGTTGCGGCACACGAAACGACGCGCCGTCCTGGATGCTTGGAAAAGTAAGCTGTGGTCCAGGCGTCACCGGCAACGTGTCGTTGCGAAACGTACTGAAGCTGAAGTTGAAACTATTCACATCGGTCGGAGAGAGTTGACGCGTGTAGCTCGCTACCAGGACGTTTGATTTGTTCTGACTCGATTGACGTTGCGAAGCAGAACCGATGGAACGCACGAGAGTGCTGGCTGCAATTCCCTTCTCTCTTTCAAAGGAGTAACGAAAGTTGAGTCGGTCTTTATCGCTCGGGCTAAGGTCGATCCGATTGGAAGTCATGAAGTCATCGAGTGGCGAGTCGGCAAAACCACGCGTGATCGAGCGCGTCGCGAGATTCCTGGTTCCTACCAGCACAACGCCATCCTGATTTCGATTTTCGAAGGAACCGAAGAACCAGGCGCGGTCCTTCTTGATTGGACCACCAAGTGTAAACGCATACTGCTGTCGATCGAATGGCGGCGACTGATTCAGACTGCGATCGAACGTGGCGGGTAATCCCTGCAAGCTGCTGTCGCGAATAAAGAACGAACCGGAGCCGTGAAACTCGTTTGTGCCCGACTTGGTGATCACATTAATAACTGATGATCCGGAGCGTCCAAGTTGTGCCGAGAACCGATTGGTAGCGATCTGAAACTCCTGGATCGCATCCTGTGAAATGTTCTGAATCGATCCACCAACAACGTCGTCGTTTGTATCCGCGCCATCGATGGTTACATTCCCACCACGTCCGAGTTGACCCGCGGAAGAAATAACGACGGTGTTTGTCTTTGTGGGATCGAAATTTGGCGCCGGACTGTTGCCGGGAATCAATAAAGCGAGCTCGAGAAAGTTACGACCGTTGAGCGGCAGGCTCTGAACTTCGCGCGACTGAACGACGCCGTCGATCACCGAATTGCTGCTGTCAATCAACGGTGGGATGTATGTGATCTGATCGACATTTGCTTTTGTCGCATCAACTTCAAGTTGTGCGTTCAAAGTAACCGTTTGGCCCACATTGAGTACAGTCTTCGTGACCTTATTCGCAAACCCTGCCGCTTCGATTCGCAGCTCATAGTCGCCGGGCGTCATGTTTGAGAAGACGTAGAGCCCGTCTTGATTGCTGACGGCATCGCGCTTGATACCGGTGGCAGTTTGAGTTGCGGTGACCTTCGCGCCGGCGATAACAGCACCCATCGGATCACTGACGGTTCCGTTGAGAGTGGCGGTTGCGGCTTGTTGGCTAAAGGTGATCACATACGCGGAGATGATAAGAAGGCTCAATAGGGGTAGACGCTTCATCGGCAACCTTTCAATTTGGACAGGATTATAAGATTTGCAGGATTCACAAGATTCATCATGTAAATCTTGGAAATCTTGTTAATCCTGTCTAAAACGACCTGCTAGAAACCGAGCTTACTGATCACTTCATTAACCATCGCTTTCGCACGATCTTCACTCTGCGCCTCGGCAACCACGCGAATGATCGGCTCTGTGTTGGAACCTCTCACCAGCAACCAACCATCCGGCATCGTCACCTTCACGCCGTCGCGCGTGTCCAGCGGAAACTCCGCAAACTCCTGGCGGACGGTGCGAAGCACTGCTGGAATTCGATCCGAAGCACAGGTCATCTTTTCCTTCACAATGGTGTAGCGCGGAATGTCGTCGAGTAGTTCCGTTATCGACTTACCGGATTCGGCGAGTAAATGAAGAACAAGCGCGATGGCAACCAAACTGTCGCGGGCAAAGTTGATACGCGGATAAATAACGCCGCCATTTCCCTCGCCGCCAATGACAGCCCCGTGCAGTTGCATTCCATCGGTGACATTTACTTCACCGATCTTGGTCAGAAACACCGGGCAATCGAAACGCTTAGCGATATCGGCGACCGCGGAAGTCGTCGAGAGATTTGCGAC
>DATEIS010000361.1:0-28618 GCA_035278765.1 Pyrinomonadaceae bacterium
GCCCGTGGTTTTGATCGTGTTCACCAAATCCGAGGCCGTTGCTCCTTGAATCCTTTCTCAAACCACGGGCGGCCACGGAGGGCCGCCCCTACAGTACGTTCCGAGTGAGCTCAGCGCATCGTTTCCGATAACCATCTCTCAATACGCTGCCACATGTCGAGGACATTCGCACGGTCGGAGATGGTGTGGCCTTCGCCTGCATAGCGCAAGAGCGTGACGCGCTTGTCTTGTCTGTAGAGCGCGGTGAAGAACTCCTCAGCCTGCTGAATCGGGATGAAATCCAGTTCGCCATGGATCAAAAGTAACGGCGTCTCGACTTTATTCGCGCGATGAATCGAACTGTTTTCACGATAACGATCGGGATGCTGCCACGGTGGACCACCCATGCCCATCGAGCCTTTCTCCATTTGCAGCATACGCAAGATTTGCGCTGCTTCGGGCCGGCCTGAGTCGCCGTACCGGTATTGACCGTAGAAGGTTCCATAGAGACTGGCAAAGTTAGAAAAACCGGCACTCGCGATTGCCGAGCGAAACCGTTTCGTTTGCGTGATCAAGCCAAGTACTGCGAAGCCACCATCGCTTTGGCCCAACACGGCGATGCGATCGGGATCGGCCGCGCCATGAGCTATGGCTGCGTCGAGGGCTGGTATCACGCCGTTGAGAAGTGGCTCAAGTGCGTGAGAGTCGGAGGGGTTCTTAATCTCCGGCATACTCGGTACCAACACTGCATATCCGAGCGCGGCGAAGAGTTGTGGATGCTCGAAGTTCACACGATAGGGTGAGAACGATAAAGGCTCGTTCGATCCATAAACCGAGGTTGGGTAAACGATCGTAACTACCGGTACGCGCGTGCCAGTTACGTGATTGGGTGGAAGCAGCAGCCACGCATTCAACGCCGTGCCATCGGTCGCTTTGTAACTCAGTCGTTCCGCGCGACCGAGTTTGACGTCCTTCATCCATTCGTTAGCGTGCCAGATCGGGGAGTAGGAAGTGAGTGGACGGCCGGCGCCTCCCGAGAGCCACAGTTGTGATCCAGTTGGACCATTTGCGATATAAAGTGCCGCGTCGCTTTTGGGCGCAGTTGAGAGTACCCGAGCATCGGGTTGTGGTGGCGCGGGAAGATTTGGTTTCGGATCTGAAGGCTTATTGATCGCTGGTGGTTTTTCACGCTCCGCGCCTGAACGAGCGTCGATTGTGTGACGCTCAGTTCCCCAGTTCACCGCTGAATAACCGGCGTCGGCGTCGCCTGCTCGCTCAGCCTTTTCGAAGTAAGCAGCAACAGGTTCACGCTTGTTGCGCGAAAAAGTGATACAACAACCGTCCGCTGCTACTGAAAGCGAGTGTATACGACCTCGCGCGAGACGCTTTCGCGCACCCGTCCGAAGATCGACTGTCAGCAACTCCACGCTTGGCGAATCGGTTTCCTGCTGTGAGGGGGATTCGAGCACTGAGACTGATGCAGACTTTCCGTCGAATGCTTGCTGCCACGCTGTTGCGACATTGCGCCCGCGAAGTATGCGAACGTGATATAGACCACTTCGCACAGCGCCCGGCTCCCACGACATGACTGCGAGTCGATCACCATCAACCCACGCTATTGGTGGATCACCCAAACCGATCCGAGGTTCGACATTTGGCACCACCGAAGGTGTGGCTGTGCCGACGGTCCACACCCACGCACGTACAACTGCATTTCGATCGATCGACAGGAACGCAACGCGTTGGCTGTCAGGTGACCAAACCGCGTTGAAGAAGCCGACGTACGCAGTGGATTTCGGACTCAGCGGGCGCAGTGTGCGAGTCTTAACATCAAGGAGTGATAAGTCGTACGCCGGAACGCTGTCTAGCCAACGACTGGATTTTGTGAATTCGATCGCGGCGTAACTTCCATCCGGCGCCCACGCCGTCGCACCCACGCGCCGCAGTTGAAACATATCGTCGGGACGGAACGTGCGCGTTTGTGCGGTTACGAATATGGAAGCAAGAAAGAGCGAGATGAAAACGGCATAGACAAATCTCATACGTCCTGTTGTGTTCGGAAAATTATCATTCGTGGTCAGGTTCTTGGTGCAGCGCGTATTTTCGCACTTTCAGTGCTCGCTCTGATTTATTTTTGCTTTCCAGGGGCGACGCGCCTCGCTTCGCTTTGGCGCTTGCCCCTGGCTATCATATTTCGCGCCTTCGGCGCTGCACATTCTTGGCCCAACAAAATCCGCGCGCGCACTGAAACCAATAACATTGCTACGGATTCATGTTCCAATCACATCACGGAATGGCATGTCGGACATTGCTTCGTCAACCGTTTTCTCACCGGTTGCTATCTTGATCAATGGTCCGGAGAAGGTGCCGATCAGATAGTCAGTCATGGCGACCAGTTCATGAACGATCTGAAATCCGGCGGCGTGATCATTCGGAAGCATCGAGTTGTGTTTGAAGAAAAGAACTCGCGGATTGTCGAGCAGACCAAAACCACCGATCGGCAGCTTCGCATTTACCTTCACGATCAGTCGCTCTAACCCCGCTTCCACAGTATGTTCAGACAACGCTACATAACACTGAAGAATGCTCACGTCGTCCAATTCATCTTCGAGTCCCGGCAGGTATGACAACTCCAACCACCAATGATCGAGTTTCACCACCAACGTGTCGTACGGGACGGCGCCGGCAGCCGGGACGAGCTGCACCTGGTAGGCTTCTTGTGACAACAACTCAGCGAACCGCTCGAGCTCGACTCTGTGCTTCTCACTAGTGAGTGACATCGCGCGCTCCGGGGTTGCAAATCATTCTAGTCGTGCAAGGCCTTGCCAATCTTTTCCGGTTTCGGCTCGGGAGGATTCTTTTTGAAATCAAACTTGAGTCCCATACCCGCCAGCAACTCCTCTACGACAGGGTAAGGATTCCTATCGGATATCTCCAGGCCTAACCACCGTTTCATATCGTCCGAGGACATCCCTGGTACAAGTTTTAAATACTGTTCTTTCGCAAATAGGTTTAGTCCTGACGTGACTATCGTTTCACGTGCTTGAGTTTCCAGTGGCGCTCTGCTTCTTACTCCCACGTCATAAATATCGTTGGCAGTTTTGTGGATGAAATTTGCGTAAAAGTGACCGACGCTCATGAAACCTAACTCTTTCAATTTTTTCTGCAGCGGAGAAGGTCCCAACTCGGCTAGTTTTTCTTTTTGACTTCCAATCCACCGATAGTATTTTTTCTTTATTCTTTCCTCATCGGCCTTCCACGCAGCCATTTGTGGGATGAGGTTCAATTCTTTTATTGCAACTTCTTCTGCTCTCTTTCCCTTGTCCTTGTATTTCCGGTAAGCCCCAATCGCACCCAGAATTGCTCCGGCCCCGAGTAGCAACCAGCCGATCGGCGTAACGGTCGCCGCTCCGAGCAACAAACCGCCGCCGACGGCAGTAAATACTCCTTTAGCCACTGTCCACTTGGCCGTTGATTGCCTCATTTTCTGGGTAGTCTGTGCCTGGTGGGCGAGCGCGCGAACATTCTCGTCGCGATGACCTTTGAGTTTTTGCAGACGTTCTATATTCTCTTTGGCTTTCGAGTGAGCATAAATTCCTCTAATTACGTCTACGGCTCCCATCGCTATGCCCGCGCCTCCGGCCACTGTTTGCGCTGTAGCCGCCATTGCTGGATTCGCCACTATGTTGGCGGCGTGAAAAGCAGTCGTCGCCGATTGCTGTGTCGCACTGGCGAGGCCGCTGACTCCAGTGAGCAATCCGATATTTTCTTGCTCCGATGTCCGGCCTGAACCCATCTCCCTAAAGCCTCTAAATGAATCGACGAGAGCAGTTGCTGTTCCCGCCCCAGCGCTAATTGCACCCATCGACGATAGTGCCTGGCCGGTTGTTGATGCTAAAGGTACAACTTCATCGAAGAAGTTTGCCGGCCGGGTGAATAAGATAGGCCCCCTATCGGTCACGGCTTTGGCAACAGCAGAAGTGGCCCCCAGACCAAGCAAGCTGTAGTTGGCCAGATCCCTTTTATCATCGCGGTTGTAATTTTCTCTGCGCGTCCCTCTCCCTGGGCCCGGAATGTTCCCAAAGAATCCCCTGGGATCAGCGTTAAAGAAACCTCGCTCCTCGTCTAACCAATCTCGCTGAATGACCCGCTTCAACGACAGGTCTTTCTTCCCGTTCTTACCCCCGTTCTGTTGCACGACGTGAGTTAACTCGTGTGCAATCAACTCCTGACCGCGACGACTATCGGGGTTGTATTCACCGCGCCTGAAAAACACGTCATGGCCCGTCGTGAAAGCACGCGCATGCAGTGAGTGATTGAGTGAGTCTGATTCAGAATCAGCATGCACTCGCACGGCGCTAAAATCTGCGCCGAAGGATTTCTCCATCCGTGCCAGCACTCCATCGGGCAAGGGTTGACCGCCGCCACGAGCGCGATCGATTGCGTTTTCGACTCCCGACGTTACACTTGTTGGACCACCATCACGCTTGAACTGGACTGGAGTTTCGTTCTCGTCTTGTTCGGTTGGAGCTTCCTGACGCTGAATCGTGTCTGACTTGGTTTGGACCGGATTCTCTTCCTCATTGAGTTCCTGACGCTGGATGAGTGGCGTGATGGTAGACGCGAGTGACTTGGTTTGAATCGTCTCCTGATCTTCTTCCAAACCCTGCCGCTGGATCTGCGGCGCAGTCGACTGAGACATCACGCTTGCAGCGACGCGATCGGCTTCACGTTCGTAATGATCGTTTGCTGGACCGACAACAAGCTTCGCTTGCAGAATCTGCCGAACAGCGCGATTGCCCACCGTCCGCTGTAACGCAAGTACGTCTTTAGGTGAAGATGGCGACCTCATCGCGCGCCGCAGATCAACCGCGTCATGCGAAGACCGCAGGTGTTCTCTTGAAGTTCGCGCCGTCTGCTGTGACGTGCGCTGCAGGGTCGAGACTCTTTCAAAGTCGTGGGTCTTATTCTTCAGAGGCATAAATGGACGTCCTGACTATTCAAGACAAACTTTCCCTTTCAAGCGACGCATCGTCATTAACGGATATTCCCTCGGCCTTTAGCTGGATAGTTGGTCTGACCCTTCCCTGTCTTTGCTGGACCACGTGCCAGGCCTCGTGTGCCAAATGCTCTTCTTCCTTCGGCCCGAGAAAAATGTCGGTGCCCTGCGTAAAGGCGCGCGTTTGAACTTCGGCAGGTTTGCGTGAGTCGTAGTGAACCTTCACACCATCCATCGATATGCCGGAGAGGTTCTCGATTCCGGCTTTAAGATTGTCGGGCAGACCGGTCTCGCGTCTGCTTAGAGAATGTCCTGTTAGCGGTTTGTCCTCGTCGACGCGTTGAATAACGTTTGCTGAATGCAGCATTCGCTGGACTACGCGGTTGCCGACGGTTCGCTGTAACGAAAGGATGTCGGCCGGCCTGAGTGCAGCCGGGGGTCGTCGCAAGACATTAGCGGGATGCTGCCGTTGTTCAGGCTCATGCTCAGTCAACACAGTTTGCTTTGACTGGCGCTGAACGACGGCGACAGGTGCGCTGTTGTGAGTCTTGTGCTTCAGAGCCATGACCTCTTCACGTTGTCGCGGCTTCGGCTTGCTTATTGTTTCTTAATGCTTCCTCCAACACCTGAATCGCGCCGCTGATGCGCAGCATAGTTTCGCGGACGTACGCCTGCTCTGTTTCCAATTCTCTGAGCCGGGCTTGTCCGATCTCAAAATCCTTCTTCAATTCTTCCAGTCGCTTTTGTAGTTGCTCTTCCATAATTGTTCCTTATTTAGCCACAAAAAGGCACCAAAGACACATACTTCTTAGTGTTGCCTCATATCTTCCTGGAGTGTCCGAACAGTTTCCTGTAGCTCGGCGATGACGCGTTGCTGTTCTTTTGCCACCTTAGTCAAGATGGGAACGACTTCAAATGGCGAAATTGTTTTTCGATCCTCACTAGCCACGTTGTCCGGCATGTCTTCGGCGATGAAACCCAGATTCTGCCGGAACGCTTTCTCGCCTTTGTAATCGTACTTGACGGGGGTTAAGTTTTGCAGCGTGGTCATCGCCTCAAGCGCGGTGAGGTCGGATATGTTTTCCTTGAACTCACGAGAGCAGGACATTTGGAGAGTAAACTCCTCCTGATACTGAAGCTTATCTGCCTCCATAGTAACTGCCTGTGCGCCTGCTCCTCGTGCGCTGAGGTATCTCTTCCAATACGGAGAATAAATGCCTATCTTGCCCCCACAGGAAATCGACCCCTTAACCTCCAAGCCACTGTCATGAAGGCGCATTTTCTCCGCACCGTTATTTGCATCGAAGGTGATGTAACCACCAAATACGCCACCGCCACGATGGAAGTTAATGGCACAGTTGCGCTCGTTGTAAAAGTAATGCTCGATCGCAAAAGATTTGTCCGCATTAACATCGGTATCGTATGACTTCACTCCCAGGAAGGTGCCTGGATTTGCTTCCGGCAGACGAGCCAGGATCGATTTCATCGTGAACGTTTTTGTATCCCCTACGTCCAGTTTTGCTTTAGGTGCGTTCGTCCCGATGCCGACATTGCCGGAGGCTTCAATTCTCAGTCGCTCCCACATAGTTTCAGCATTGTCTTCTTTGATTTGGAAAATCAGGTTGCCGCTCGCTTTGGCATTGTCTTCACAAATGATTCTTCCCGACGGATTCGGACGAGCATCATCCCAGTAAGTGTGGAGATCTATGTGGACCTTGGCGCCTGCGACGCCCGCACCATTCATCAATGTGAATGTCGGACCCAAGCCGCTCTGATTGTCTTTTCGAATGTGCAGTGAACTCCTCGGAGTCGGCGTCCCGATACCGACGTTGCCGCCATTGGGATTCAGGAGTAAGGGATTGTTTGTCGCTAGATTAGTGACATCAGTTGACTGTAGCCAAAAGCCCTTGTCACCGCCACTGCCAATATCAAGTGCGTGGTTTGTTGAGCCTCTCAATCTGGTGATATGTCCCGCTGATTGTGCAGTGGCTGATGTCGCCGGCACGGCACTACCACTACCTAAAACGTAAAGTCGCGCCACGGCGTCGGTCGTTCCAATGCTGACCTTGCCGGTGTTGTCGATTCTGAATCTCGCTGTATCCCCGCCGGTCCGCACTTCGAACTTACCACCGGCGATTGTTGGCCCAACATTTTCCTGATTCCAGAAGTAGGCGCCTGATTGATCGTTGGTCACCGTGGAATTGGACGATAGCTTCAATACACCGTATACCTCGAGTTTTTGAGCAGAATTCTGCGTTCCGATGCTGACGTTCCCGCTGTTGTTGATTTTGAATCTCGGTGTATCTCCGCCCGTCCGCACCTCGAAGCTGTATCCAGCGATCGTTGGCCCAATTTGGGCCTGATTCCAGAAGTAAGCGCCCATATTATCGTTGCTCACATTGGGATTGGCCGTTAGCTTTAAAGCGCCGTATACCTCGAGTTTTTGTCCGGGAGCATTCGGCGTTCCGATGCCGACGTTGCCTGAGTCTCTTTTTATCGTCAGATACGTAGTATCGAGGACTGAAGCATCTTTCCTGGCTCTGATTCTCAATTGGTCGCCCGCCGGATCATAGTCCAGCCCCAGTTGCGGATTCGGACTGGTCTTTGACGTGAATGAGAGCGCGCCGTCGAGCGAGATGTCACCCAGATTAGTGCCCCTCGCGATTATGCTGCTCGCAAGCTTCCGCACCGAATTAGTGACACTACCATCCCCAGCAATCTTCGCAAGAATGACGACCGAGCCGTCCGTAGCTGGAGATCTGGTGGCAACAATCTTCGGATACTGCACCTTGCGCGTCACGTTCTCCTCTCCTCCCGGTGGAGGATATTTGTCGTCTGGTTCAGTTGAGTTGAGTTCCTGAAAAGCAATGGTGACAAAAACATCCTGACCCGATCCGCTTGCCTGACGCGCTGCCTGCACGTCAGCGGCGGTCAGCGCACGAGGAGTGTCCAGAATGATCTCATTACCCAAACTGTCGATAGCCGAGCCGGCGCTAATCGAATAATTGTTATCGGGTTTCGTAACCTGAAGTCCATCCCGAATCACTCCCCATTCGTGCAGCAGACGATTGTGCCGCTGCAACGACTCTCGGTGATAAGCCTGTTCGTCCTGGAAGTCGCGGACGACCAGAAACTGAGACTGGAAATAGTTCGGGCGTTTAGGAGCCGCCATGTTTGTTCTCCTTCACTTATTCAGTTCGCCAGGAGTTACGTTCTCCCAGACGTTGATTAATGTATCCACTCCGAGATTGGCGCGGTATTTACTTTTTTTGGAGAAGTCACCGATTCGCATGCTCGAAAACTTCGTTTCCAGTTCGTAAAAAGTATGCGCCGGCTTCTCCAACTCAATAATGGCGTGGGCGATCTCTCGCTTGCGTTGTAGGGTTTCAACCTTCGGGTCGGTCAACAACACAGAGACTCTAAAGAAATGCAACGGGCGTTCGCCTTTTTTGAATTGCGGATATCGTTTTATGAAGTCGTCGCTCGGAATGGCGTCCTCGTCGATCTGCGGCTCGGTTTGAGTGAAAATTTGGAGTAGCTCAATGAGGTTTGCTTTCGTTCCTCGCCGCCGGTAACGCTGAATAATATTAGCGACAAACCCGCGTTGTTCTCCTTCGCCGAGGTCGGCGCGCAAAGTCAAAGCCGTCCAACTTGCGAGCCATGGCAAAAAGTCCTTCGGCGTGACTCGCGGATCAAAGAGAGCGGGTATGGCATCGATTGTCTCTTCGAGGCTGCGCGGGTTTGCCTCCTCTTTCACGACGGGAATTTTTACGGCGTCGTTTCGACCAAGCAGTAATTTTTCAAAGGCGGAAAGATAATCATTCAGGAACTGATGTTCGTGATAAATCGCCGGCAGGTAATCCAGCAACTTGCTCGACTTGTTTGTATCAACTGGCGTCATGATTAAGTTTCTCTTCACGAGACGACAAGAACTTCGATGTCGCTCTTCTCCAGACTAAATTCAACCAACTCATCCGGATTGAGTTTGATTGCTACCAGCTCACTACCCTGCTTGATCTGTCGATCACCTTCGACGCCGTGAGCCGTGACGATTTCTTTCCCTGTGATTTTGGTGACGAAATCCACGCCGGGTATGCGGTCCAGTTGGCGGTAGATTTCCGAGACGTAGACGTTACGGCCAAACGGCCAGACTGCGACATTGAGAAATTGTCTAAGCCGATTCCTGACTTCCTGCTTAACAGTCTCTTGCACTGCGTCGTGTTTTAGAGAGAGATTGACGTGCACGCCGATCGTTACGAGAGGTGGGCCAACAACATGAACGCGAGTTGTCAGCAGGCGACGGGGCTCGAGGTATTGGCTGACTCTCTCCACCAGATCACGATAAATTTTATTGGCTGTGGCTCTTTTAGTCGGACCAGTGGTGCTTGAAATACGCAGCCAATACCGGCTTACGTCGTTCTCAACTTTCTGTCTCCAGTCGGGCGGACGTGTAAAGGTAACGAGACCGCTCGCAGTCCAGTTTGAGGTACCATCAGCCAACCGGTGCGTGTCGTTTGTCAGTCTGGTCCAATTCTTCCCGTCGAAATATTCGAACTTAAGCGAGTAGCCCGCTCCTGTTTCGGCCAGGTTAAAACTAAACGATTCAAAGACTGTGCTCGATCCAAGATAGAGGAATGGATGGTCCTTCGTTGTGGTTGGCAGCCACAGCGGAATCGTTGCCGCGGTCACGGGGATGAATTTATTTCCCTCACACCATAAAACCGTATCAAACGACAGCTGGGGCGGAACGATCACTACGCTCACGTGACCCTCGGCAATCGCGTATCGAGGATTTGCCGTCAGATTGGTTCGTGGCAGGCAGTAAGCGCGCGATACCTTCTGGTCGGCTTCCCGTGACAGCCGTTCAAAGTCTTCACAACTAACAGCGCGATCCTGTTGTCGCAGCTTGAGCACTACGTCACGCACTTCATCACGCAACGCGACTTCCGTATTTTCCGGCCTGATGACCATGCCGCGGTTTTGCGTTGAAGGTTTTCTTTCGACGCCGTCGATCAATCTCAAAAACGCGCACACGTTGGCATCGGTTACACGATTCAACCGGTAGATCTGCATTTCCGTGAGGTAGGCGAACAGTTCTACCAGAGTGATTCCCGGATCGGATTCGTTATGGTTGGTCCATTTCGGCGCATGCACCGGGATCAACGTGTGCGCTTCCGCCACAAGATCAGCGAAAGTACGATCGTCGAGATTTGGCAATTTGATGGGCATTGCTAATTCGTCAAAAGCGCCGAAGGCGCGAGATATGACAGCCAGGGGCAAGCGCCGAGCGAGGCGCGTCGCCCCAGGGAAAAACCAAAGTGGAGCGTTGAGCTCTGAAAGAGCGAAATAACCAGCGATGTATTTCGCACTTTCAGTGCTCAACTCAATTTATTTTGCTAACCAGGGGCGACGCGCTTCGCGCTTGCCCCTGGCTATCATATTTCGCGCCTTCGGCGCTGTGCGCGCTGAATTCAGGCTTTCAAATTGATCGTGTGCGTCCCTGAATAGACCAGATAATATGCGCCCGCGTTTTCAACGTCCGTGCTCCCATTGGCCGGGGTCAATTTCAAACTCTTCACATGATCGACGCCGGGCAGCGCCTCGATCAATGCATAGATATTTGACTCGTGTGGATAGCGTCCGAAGTCCCAGCCATTCCCGTCCATCCCGCCAGTCAACGGATGCAGGTAGCTAGAGATTGTGCGTGCGATGTCGAGCTTGATCTCACCAGCCCCGTCGAAAGACACCGGCGCCACATCAACCTCTACGTTGATCGCCAAATACTTCGGCCCAGTCACGATCAAATTGGCGAGCGGATTTTGCCGCCGGCCAATAAACTCCTGCACACGTCCGATCAATTCAACACTTGGCGCGGACTTCCCTTCCGTCGACTGCGGCACAATAATGAGACTCACCGTACCGTTCCGAATCTTCACCTCCTTCGCACCGTCATCGGTGATCAGATTCGTCAGCGGCAGACATTTCGCACGAGCGACTTCCGTTGAGGCCAGCAACGCCAGGTCCTCATAATCTTTCACCGTGACCGCGCGGTCGCCGTGACGCAAGGTGCGCGGTGCACGCTTGCGCAGCGCATCGGTTGTTTCGGCTTCTGCGCCACCAACTGCCGGCAGATGATTAACGACCTTCCGAACATAGGGCAATGTAGTTTTTAGCTGCGTGATTACATCCGCGGGTTTGTTACCCACAGTGCCACCACCAGTCCGGTAAAGTGACATACGTATGTTGCCGTTCCCCGCAGGCGGGATGAGTCCGTTCTGACCGTCACCAAAACGAATTTCACCGGTAAGGTTATCCAAAACGTAATGGCGATCGCCTGGTCCAGATCCATAGAAGTCAGGCGTCTGGTCCCAACGCACCCAGCCTTCAGCCTCGCGAACGTCGAGTTGCGGTTCCGCCAGAACCGGCGCGCGGATCGTATGAAACAATTGATTGGCGGTCTGATTACTCGAACCAAGAACCTCATCCTCTATAGTGACGGCCTGAATCCCCATCGTGGTGTTGAGGAGTAGACCGCGCAGTTGTGGCTCGCCCGGATACTCCCCGCTCTTCCAAATCGCACGGACCCAGTAACGCCGTAAGCCAAACTCTTGACTCTCTTTAAAATCCGGCGGCGCCAGAAAAGTTATTAGGCCCGACTTGCTAAAATTCGCGGAGTCATCACGCACAGTTAGGTTGGACCATGTGGCGCCGCTCGAGTATTCCCAGACGAATTCAGGTTGTTTATTCACGGGAGAAGTACGACGGGTGGTGTCTCCCTGTTTGAACTCTGCGAAGGCGGTATAGAAACTGATCTTGCGGTTCGGAAAGTTCTTCAGTCCGGGTGGAAGTGTAAAACCGAGATAGATAGTTGGGTTGACGTCCTCCACCGGCTGAAACGGTTTGAAAGTTGTATTCGTAACGACTGCGTACTTGAAATCGTTGTAAGTCAAAACGACTTCAGGTCTCACAACGGCTGGTGAGCTTGCGGGCAAGGGTTGAGTGACGCTGTAGTCGGTTGTTAGGGCGACGATCAAAGGCGGCGCATAACTTGCCGGAGTAAATGTATATCCTTTGGAAGGATCCTTGTCATTTATCAGCGTAAATTGCGCCTCTTTACCATAGTTGCCGCTGGCAATCCGGCAACGAATCCAAAAGCTCTCGATGCCGTTGATAGTTGTGGACACTGGTTGCCTGGGAATTGTGAGAGTGATATCGCCGCTCGTCGTCAGGTTGCTCGTGGTGTCACCAGTCTTCGTCAACAAAGTCCAGGAATTGCCATCCCAGAACTCATACTCGAGGGTCACGCTATTTGCTTTTGGCGCGTTTGAAATGGTGAGGTGTAGAGTTATTGTCGCGCCGTTCTTGTTGAATGCTGCCGGATGCGCGAGGTACAACGTGTCGCCGGTCTTTGGTCTCTCACCGAACGGGAAGAAACCTTTCACCACGTCCACCTTCGTATCGTTCACGATTGCGTGATCGATTTTCAACCCGGTTCTTTGGGAGGTTGCTGATTTTATCTGAACTGTCGTGAGTTCAGGCAACTTCCCCGCCGCTGCGTGTGTGGCCGGTGGGATTATCGTAACCAAACGGCAACGCAGCCAACACTTGTTTATTCCGTTAACGTCACTACGTTGAAGCGGCGACAAATTCTGGATAGTTACCGCTCCGCTCTTAGTCAAACCTGCGGTTCCATCGGTGACGTTTGGTGCTGGAAAATTAAGCCATGCACTGCCATTCCACCTGTCCCACGTCACTGACAGAGGACTCGGCGTTACGTTGGCCTTCTCCTCAAAAACAAGCGTCAGCGTCGTCAGATCGGGATCGCTGAAAAGAGTGTCGTGTGCGATATAAACCGAGTGCTCGACTTTACGAGTTACGCCAAACAATGCAACTCCTTTAGTCGAGATTGAATTGATGACCGTACTTCTGTCAGCATACGAATCGTAATTGGGCCGGCGCACGACCAGTGAGTCTAGTTGCGCTGCTGAAACAACCAGTTCCTCTTCTGTCTCAAAAACAACTGGTGCTGTTTCGCTCTCAGTCGGCGCCGATGCGACCTGTGTCCGCGCGGGAACCAGACCATCCAAGACGCTTCCATCAGACAATGAGAACGTAAGCGGTACGCGCGCCGGTTGTGGCGGCAAGAGCGAAGCGCCGATCAAGTCGAGAAAAGCTAACTGGTTTTTGTTAGGAACCTGATTGAGCCGCTCGATGATCAGTTCCGCGTAACGGCCGAATATTTCGACGAGCGCGCGGCTCGTACCTTGATCCGGAGAAAACGTCTGACCTGAATAGCATCGGAAAAGCTGGAGTAACTGCCGGACGACGTCATCGGATGTCCGCGAATCGATGGGGGGCGCTGGCAGCATTTACTAAGCGGGACTCCTTTCGAGATAGAACGGGTAGACCAGATTGAAAACATTGTTCGTTGCGCGAACTTGATACTCGATGGTGATCATGAGCACTTCGCCGCTGCCGCCGTCTGCTTGCACCTGGACGTCCAGTACGTCGATGCGTGGTTCGAAGTAGAGAAGCGCGTCTTGTACCTCCTGGGCCACACGTCCCGCAGTAGATGCTGAGTTGACTTCGAAAACGAGATCGTAAATGCCGCAACCAAAATCGGGTCGCATCACACGTTCGCCCTTCGCCGTGCCGAGGACGATCCAGATTGACTGGCGCACGCTTTCTTCGTACTCGGCCAGCTCAATCGAGCCGTCGCCGTTCTTAGCAACCGGGAATGCCCACCCAACTCCCAGAAAGGGCTTAGACATCAAAGGTGTTCCTCATCGGCGTCGCGTTAACAGTTACAACCTAACTTGGATCGGGTCAGTACAGGGAGCGGTAGCGACCTGGTCCAACCATGGAGTCAAATGCTAATCACCGACCAGGTCGCTACCGCTCCCTGTACTGACCCGATCCAACAGTGACTTTGAGGCAAAGCCTTTCAGAGTCCACGATGCGCACTGACGTCCTGTCTCTCGAGGCAAAGCACTCCTCATCCAATGAAAACTGTTCCAACCGCGATGACCGTCCCGGCGGGCAGATCTGCTGGGTCGTTGCAGGTCATCGCGATATCTCCGTTACGCGCGGCCATCTTTCCATTGATTCGCACCGTCGGACTTCCCACCTGAATCGTCCCCTTATTTGTCGGCGGCTTCTGAAACACATTGCCAGGCGGTGTCGGAACGTGCGGCGGCGTGTTATCAGCAGTGCTCCCGACCGTTGCTGCCGCTCGACCCATGATCTTCACGTCGCTACTTAGACCATCGCTGATAATTCCCGTGAACGGATGCGGCAAGGGCGTCGGAACCGGATTAGTCGGACCCGGAACCATCGCTATATGCACATCAGTCGCGACTATCTGGTCGCCTTGTTTGGCTGCTGGTTGGCCCATACTAATTAATATTCACCATCGCGCCTTTCACGTTCATCGTGCCTGTCGCTTTCACATCCATGCCGGCGCCGGCTTCGATTGCGGTGTCGGCTGAAGATTTGATTTCGATTTTCTGTGCTTCGAGTTTGATTGTCCCCTTGCTTGCTGAAAGAGTGATGTCTTTATCAGAAGTTATTGTGATGGTGTTCTTCACAGTGTCGATGACGATGGTGTTCTTTCCGCTTTTGTCGATAATCTCTATCTTCTCCTGGTCCTTTGTATCGTCCAGGACGACCGCGTGTCCGGTCACCGACTTGAGCACTCTACGATCGAGTGCATCGGCTTCGGGTGGTTTGTCCTGGCCGTTCCATAAAGCGCCGACCACGTAGGGAAAGCGAGCGTCTCCATGTTCGAAGGCGATCAGCACTTCGTCTTCAACCTCCGGCAAAAAGCAGAACCCACGGCCCTTGCCCGCCATCGGCATAGCCACACGCGCCCAGAAACTTTCTTCTGAATCACTGAGCCAGGGAAACTTCACTTTCACGCGGCCGAGCCCGGCCGGATCCTGGTTGTTTGTAACCACTCCCACTACCACGCCTGAAATTCGCGTCGCCGAGGCTTTATCGTCCACCGACAACACATCGAATAGATTCATGAAGCATTTCTCCGTACTTGAAACTGCGTGCGATAGCCGCCTTGCGCCGTGTAGTTATGAATGGCTGTAGTAACGTAGTATTGCCCGCTGAATCGCTGGCCCACTTCGGCGATCTTGATAACTTTTCCGGCGCGTAAATCGGTACGCCCTAAACAGAGTCCCTCACCCTCAATCAGCGTCAGGGCTTTTTGCTTCAGTACGGCCTGGGCCATTTGATCGGCTTCGGCTTGAGTCATCGTGGGGTGCATACTCAACACTTCGGAAGTCAGACCCAATTCCTTGTTGATTTGTGGACCACTCTTGTTTCCGCCCATTTGAGCCGACTCAAAGCCGGTTTTGGCGGTGCCCACGATTTCCTTCTTCTGCTGAGGATCCCAGCCGCGCACGCTCACCTCGCCAACCTGTCGCGTCATCGAAAGACGCGGATAAAACTCCAACAAGTGATCGCCCATAGTCAGCGTCAGAACTTCACTCTGCTCGTACTGGACCGGACGAAAGTGAAGTGTCTTATCAGAGACAAACACCTCATAGTGAATTCGTCCCGCGCGTTCTTGCAAAAACTCCAGATCGGTTTGATTCGCTTGAATGACGTAGTCGTGCGTGACCTTGCTGTCTATGGCATCGACTTTCAACTTGGCTTCGCCCGCGATCTGCGAAGCGATGTCGCTATCTTTTAGTCCCACGAAGGTGCGAGTCTTGCGACCTTTTTGTAAACGATGCCGACGATCGTAGCCGCGCACGATCAAGGTCGGCGGCCGATCGAGAGCGAACTCAGGTTCTAATCCCGTAATCTCACCGATGATCAGACTCTCCATTTCGTTCCCGTAGCCCAGCTTGATCTCCAATACGTTGCCAACGGCGAACTCTTCGTAGTCAATCCACAGATGAACGTCGTCAAGTTCCAAAGAGCCTGTTAATTGCAAAGCAAACATGCTGGGCCAGCCGATGCTATCGTCAACCAGGATGCTGGCAATGAAAGGCCGCGCAGCATCGACTAATGGTCGTTCGTTAATGATGACGTCGAATTCAGGGATTGCGGGATTCGACAAGTCAGCAACAGGCATCGGTTTCTCTCATCAACGAACCTTCGGAATGCTCAACGACATACCTACCTCGAGCATTCTCGGGTTATCCAGGTTGTTCGCATCGGCGATTAGGCGCCACTTCGCCGGATCGTCGAGCATCTCTGCGGCAATGCTGCTCAACGTGTCGCCGCGTTTGACCAGCCGCGTCGTAAATTCCGGATCGTTCCGGCGTTGATCTTCCTCCGGGCTGAGTGTCTCTCGGAAAGTGAGATCGAGATTGGCTCGCAGCGGCCGGCCGTTGCTGTCAAAGAGCGTGAAGTCCTGTCTCAGGTTCTGGAGCACACCCACAAACGGGAAGTCGAGATTCTGTGAACTCGCTTCGCCCCAACTGATGCGGCACGTTGGCGGCGGCATCTCCTTGTTGCCAGCGCGTTCTTTCAAAGTGAGTTTGACGATCTTGTCCGTCAACTTGCGTACGTCGCGGATTTTTTGACCGCGGACCAGCGGATAATCCGTGACGTCGAAAAAGAGTTTGAAGGAAAGTTGACGGCTTTGGCCGCCGCCGAACTCGAGCTTCGGTGCGTTGAATTTGACGTTGCTTTTGCGCTTTGCGCCTTTTGGACCAGGCTCCTCCCAGGTCACTGATTTTGAGATCGAATAAGACGCAGGATTGAAAAGCACCGTGACCGGCGCGATTTTGGATTTACCGAGGGGCGTGATGGTTAGTTTCGCCAGTTGCACTTCAATAACCTCTCCGTTCGCGCTCGATCAAAAGTGCTCTGGAAATGCGACGGAGCATTCCTTCGGTTGTGATCTCCTCGCCGGTTGGAGATGGCTCATCTACGCGGCTCGAAGATTCAGGCTTGCTGATCTGACTGCTCGGCGCCGGCACTTGGGCCATCGGGAGTGAATCGAGGGCTTGACGCACGGATGCTAACGGGCCGCTGCTTGAAAGATCAGAAACGAGATCGCGTAACGTCAGAGTGTCAGCGCTCTTGCGCCAGACAAGTTGTTGCGATCGAGTTTGAAATTGCGATGGAGGAAGTTGTTCGTGGGCCAGAGGGAGTGTCGGCGGAGTTGGAGCCGGCGCGGCACTCTCAGTTTTCTCAAAAAGAGTCCGAGTTGTGTTTGTCTCCTGCTGCACTTCGATACTGCGCTCCGTCACCGAGTGCCGTTCGTTTTTTATTCTCAGAGTATCTTTTGGCTCAAGAGTCACTGTTGGAAGAGGTCGGTCCTGTAACGCGGTAGCGTCGGGTTGGCGTTGTACATCAATAACCGAAGGATTGCTGTCACGAGACTCACCCGACGCTACCGCGTTACGGTACTGACCTTGTCCAAGCTGGAATCCTGACTTTTCAGACAACACCGTATCTTTCAGGACCAGGCGCGACGTTTTCATTTCCGTCTTCGGCAATTCTCGTTGAATCAAAGGCGGAACGAGTGGCGCTCGAACCAACGTCTCACGAACGTCGACAGACGCGCTTTGCCGCTGACCGCCCGCACTTCTTTTGACGCGAAATGTTTCCGGTGGCGATGACTGAGAAGTCGCCTCGTGAAGCTCAGTGTGAGTTGACGAAGAAGTACTTCCCGTCGAAATAAATTGACTGGTGTTGCTGGTGGCGAGGAACGAATTATTTGTTATTTGTGATGATGAATAGGAGTTGTTATTCGTCAGGTAGGTATTGAGGTTCAGCATCCATTGCTGATCCATAACGAACGGAAGATTTTGGCCCCCCGAATCATCATCAATGCTGAAGCGCGCCAATAAATCCTGAAGCAGTGGATGAGTGTGAGTTATGAATTCAGTCAGACGCGTATAAGTTTTGAAGACGCGTTGAGTATCAATAACACCCGGCGACGCAACCAACCGCCGGAGAAGTCGCGCAGCCAACTCCGACGATTGCAAAACGTCCTCTGCTGATGTGCGTTCGGTGTCTTCGGGCATCGTAAAGAATCAAACGCGCGGGCTGGTGGTCCATAGGCGGCTCAGGCCCTGGTGCAATAGCTCGATCGTTTCAAACGCGACCTCGCTGGAATTAGCGCGCAGCTCAGGACCGGTCCATTTCGACGGAAACGCTTTTCTGAAGTTCCACCACATCACCGGAACGTGCGTCGAGTGCAACAAATAGATCGTTCCATTCCGACGTTCGAAGTTGCCCTCAATCACGTTCTGGTGCCAACGCCATAACGAATCGTTGATCGTCAGACCACGCTTGAGTACGAGCGGAGCGTACTTCGCACGGCCGCGAAACTGGTGCGTGTACTCGTTCAACCCTCCCTCTGCATACGTCTCTACTTCGGTCTCCATCTGCAAGCCGGTACATTCTGAGAAGCCCCCCACCAGAATTCCTTCAATCTCCACCCAAAAATTGAAAGCTCGAAACGGGTCCACGCGCATTCCGGTGGCGCCCTTGCCAAGAATGACCGCTGTGGACAATCCAATTTGAGGCATCGTCTCCGAACTCCTATAACTAAGGACTACGTCTCGCTCGCCTGATCGTTCAGCCGCGAGTTGATCCGCGCGATTTCCCCCACCCACTTTTGACGCTCAGAATGTTCCAATTCAAGAATCTGGGAGTGCGGCCAGTGAAAGTGGTACGCAATGTACGCTACCTCTTCATAGAGCCGCTCTATGGGGTAGCGCCAGACCCCCCCAGGCCGCTGATCTCCAATGCAAACTCCTGTTCACAGTGTGGACATTGAGTCTGCACGCGGTTGTGTCCGTTCTTGTTGATGCGACTGTAGAGGTCCTGCAAATAACTCAGATCTGCCGCGTAAAGCCCTTCGATAACTTTCGGATTAATCACTTCCAACGAGCCAAGCTGCGTGATCACTCGCGCCAGCAGAATCACAATCAGGTAAGCCGGATTGCTTTGCACTCGCGGATCTCTGAGCGGCGCGATTTCATCGAATGCGGTCGCGAGACGCATCACACCTTCCTGATGCAGACTGCCGCCTTCATCGACGTAGCCGATTGGCAACGTGAAAGGAAACTCTGTTTGCAGCATTACGCCCTCTTAATTTCTTCGTGTGTGATTTCCAGCGTTTCGACGGCGACTGCGCTGCTCGTGGCGTTAAGCGACGGGCCAGTCCATTTCGAAGGCCACGCGTTGAAGAAGTTCCAGCGCAGTTTTTCCTGTCCGGTCTGGTCCATCAAAATGATGGAGCCATTCCGCCGCTGTGCGTTGCCGTCAATCACCGTCGCGCGCCATTTCCACAACTCGTCGGAGTCGGTAATGCCGCGTTTCAGAGTTATCGGCGTGAACTTATTCAGACCGGGAAGCTTTCGTGTATGGGTTGGATCGTTACCCTCGCGATAATCCGTCGCGTCAGTGGATGCGTCTAAGCCGCTGACTTCCTGAAAGCCGGCTTGGGTGATGCCGTCAATCTCAACCAGAAAATTGTAGCCGCCATACGGATCGGTCCGGCTGCCTGTAGCCATAAGGTTTCTCCTTTTCTTCTGACCTGACTGTGTCCAAGTTTCAGCGTGGCTCGACGCCAACCTGATGAACAATTCTTACGATTACGAATTCAGCGGGCGCGCCTGGCGCGAGTGCGATATCGGTCACGACGTGTCCACTGTCGATCGTTTGCTGTGAATTAGTTTCCGAGTCGCACTTGATTTGGAACGCCTCGTCTGCGGTAAGCCCGGCGAGCGCGCCAGCGCGCCAAAGATCAGTTAGATAGACCGTCAACTCGCGATGAATCCGAACCCATAACTGTGGCGAGTTTGGTTCGAACGTCGCCCAAGCCATGTTGATGTCGATCCAGCGACGCAGAGTGACGACGAGTCTGCACACGTTAATGTATCGCCAGTCCTGATCGCTGTTGAGAGAGCGCGCACCCCAGACACGTATTCCTCTACCGGGAAAAGCTCTGAGACAATTGATCCCTTTGGGGTTCAGTTGATCCTGGACCTGGTTATTGATCTCAATCTGCTCAAACTTGTCAGATTCTCCGATACACAAGTCCAGCGCGCCGATGATCTCTTCATTTGCCGGCGCTTTGAAGACTCCGACTCGAGCGTCACTGCGAGCGAAGATCCCCGCAATGTGTCCACTCGGCGGAAGCATTCGCCGGCTGGTGGATAAAACCAGCCACGGGTAATAAAGCGCGCCGTTGATCGGCTCGCGCAATCCTTTCGCGATGTGATTGCGTTGTTCTATTACGTCGCTTACGTCGCTGGGCAACGCATCCAGAATCGCGAAGCGGTTGCCATGGTCCTGGCAATGTTTCAGCATCTCGATCTGCAGGCTCTTGACGGCCGCGACATCAGGCAAGAGCATCATCGCGTCCGGAGCCGCGATCAGATCAAGATCAGTTAATGGCGAGAGAGATTCGAGTGCCTCCTCCAACGCCGCAGTCAAACCAACGACAGCCACATAGCAACGAGCGCCACCATTCGAGAAAAATCCGTGCACCGCATCGGCCAGGTAACTCCCGGCTTCCGGCAAATGTCCCGCGAAGCGGGCATCAAACTCGTTATTGCGAATCAGCGACACCGGCTCAGTAAATTGACGGGCCGATTCACTCTTCACAAAACCGATGAATCCGGGAACGCCGGTCTGTAATTGCGCCGGCGTCTTAAGAATCACCTCTTCTCGGTAAACTCCCGGTGTTTGATACCCAAGGCCCATGTGAATTCTCTAATTCAAACTATTTGTAACACTCTTAAATCCCGCCCACGGCAGTGGGCGGATTGTTCAAGTCCTTTCTACAACACGATCCAAAAACCCCTTTCTAATCCCGCTCACGGCAGTGGGCGGATGCTTCAAGTTTTAACTATTTATTCGAAATTCAGCCCACCCGAAGTCGCAAGTCGTCAATGAATAGTGCGAGCTTGAACGATCCGCCAACTTCCGTTGGCGGGATTCAACCTTCACGCGATTACGTCTTATAGAAAGGACTTGAATAATCCGCCCACTGCCGTGGGCGGGATTTACAATTACGCGACAAAGCCATCATCAGGCGCCGCCTCCGGCCATCTGGCTGATGCGGAAGATGACAAACTCCGCGGGACGCACGATTGCCACGCCGATCTCCGTTACCACGCGTCCAGCATCGATCGAGCTTTGCGGGTTAGTCTCTTTGTCGCACTTGACGTAGAAGGCTTGCGCCGGTGTGTCGCCGAAGAGCGCGCCCGAACGCCAGACGTTCATCAGAAAGGCGTTGACGGTTCGCGAGATCCGCTGCCAGAGCGCGGGGCTATTCGGCTCGAACACAACCCACTGTGTACCCTGATCGATCGACTCACGCAGGAAAAGCAAAGTGCGCCGGACGTTGATGTACTTCAAATCAGTATTTGCATCACCGCCAACGGTGCGTGCGCCCCAGACGAGGATGTTGTCATTGAGCAGACGAATACAATTTACGCCTTTGGGATTGAGACCATCCTGATGCGCTTTGCTCAGGCGCTGCGTGACGTCGAGTGCGCCCCTGATCGTTTCATTCGCCGGAGCTTTGTGAACGCCGCGCTCGTTGTCGACGCGCGCATAGACGCCTGCGATGTGTCCGCTCGGCGGCACGCCCACGAGACCATCCGCGGAACTCGTATATTTCTTCGCAACCGGGTCGAAGACCTTTATCCATGGGAAGTACCATGCGCCGTAATCTGTTCGTGCCGGCATCTTGCCACTGCCGCCACCCACCGTGGTTAGGTTGGTGAGCGTAGTTTCCGTTTCAGGACCATCCAGGATTGCAAACCGGTTACCCATCTTTTCGCAGTGGGTGACAATTTTGCTTCGTATGCTGTCGCTTATAAGCCCGGGAGCAGCGACAATGGAAATCTCATCGACGAGTTCGAAAGCAGTTAGCGCGCTGTCAACCTCAGTTTCGGCAGTTACGCGCGCAACATAACAACGAGTGCCGCCGTTATTGAAGAAGCCGTAAATGGCGTGCGTCAGACGGCGATGATTCTGATCGAGAGAAAAGTCGCCAAATGCGTTTTTGTATTCGGTGAAGTTCGTGCAGAGCTTGGCTTCTCCGACGGGTACTGAGGGTTTGAAGGGCTGGAACGTCCTAAACTCAGCAAAGATTTTCTTACCCTTTTGGGCCGCATCTAGTTTTCCAATGATCGTTGCCGTGGGGATTAGTTTCCCCGCATCGATCGTGTTATCCAGCCGCGCCGCAACTTTCTCTGCCGTCTCAGCTTTCTCTCCAATTGCGATATTGAACCAATTGGGATCCGTAACTACGGGATAGCCTTTAGTCGGCAGGGTGAAGGTCTTTTTGGTTCCGTCCCAGGCCTCCTCAATGACAATTCCCCTCCGCGCGTCGACAGTGTATTCCACAGTAATTACGGAACCCTTTGGCGGCACGTCGGTGAGAGTTACCTGAGATTTTTCGTCAGTATTGTCTAGCGTGGCGGCGACCTGTTGATCGTCAACTCGGACCTGGTAGGTGTTTGCTGTTTTTACAACCGGGAACGCATCGAGATCAAAAATCTTATTCGCACCGTCCACGCCTTCTTCGATCCTTTGCGTTCTCGTCATGAACGTAGGAGGGACAGGTAATTGGTTTGCGACAATCCCGACGAACCCGGCTGTGCTGGTGCTGACGCCGGCGATGGGTTTGACTGCCGAAGGCACTTCTTCGACGTAAACACCCGGCGATAAATACTGTGGCATGTTTTCCTCCTGTGGGATTTATCCTTTCAATGTGACGTCGTAAGCTCCAGCCGCGGCTGGAACGTTAATCTCCACGGTTTCGCGTCTTATCTTTTCACCCACTTTCCAGTTGACCTGCAGGTGATATTTCCCGATTGGAACTTCACTGAAGATGTATTGACCGTTGCTGTCGCTCGTGGTGCTGAGATCAAGTTCGACGATGGTGATCCTTGCACCTGCAATTGGACCGTGCTTCGCGTCGTTGACTTGTCCTTTGACTTCAAGTCGTGCGGGTTTTTCCTCAAGTGCTCTTTCCGCCACTGGCCTGGCCTCAGGCTCCGCGGCAGCGACTTTCACTGCAATGGTGGCTTTCACGTTGAGCGAGGGTTTGAGATTACTGCCGATTGCGGTCCAGAATTCTGAGATGTTGGTCAATCCTTCGGCTTGCGCCGTGATCATCGGCAACGGCATTGGCTGCGGCGGCTCAGCGAGTTTGCCCTGTAATGAACTCGCGGGGATCGTTGGGTAGCGAGTTAGCACTTGCAACACTTCGCCAAGCAACTGCTGTTCGAGCAGATTTAGATCGACTGCTGTTTCGTCATCTATATTCAGCTTGGCCTTTAGGTCCACGCCCACTTTTTCCGCCGGCCATGCGGTAACGAGATAAGAACAAACGACACGCGTTGGAGGTCGCTCCACAGTAGACTGGCCGTTGTTGTTCACGACTCTTATCGGCTCGTTGCTGCGCAGCTCTCGATTCTCCCTGATGTCGTATAGGAACAAACAGACTGAGCCTTGCGGATTAGGTTTGTAATCCTTATCAGGACGTGCAAACTCAATCGCTTTTCCCTGGAGCAGTGGAAACACCTGGGGCTCATCGTGCGCTACTGTCTGGAGCAGGTGTTTCAATGTGCGACTCAGATCGTTAATCATCTTTAATTCTGGCGGTCGCTTTCGCTCCAGCTTTGGCCGAGTTTTTGATATTCACGTCGCACTGCGTTAGCGATGTGTTGGTGTCGTATTACGCCGCCGTCGCTGGCAGCATAGAACGCCGCCGCTAACGCGATGTTTTTGAGGTTGCCTCCTGCGAGCCTGATGCTGCGTGCCAGTTGGTTGAGATCTACATCGCCAGCAATCGGAGCTTCACGCGGGAACACAACTTCCCAGATTCGCTTTCTCTCTTCTTCGTCGGGAAACGGAAACTCGATAATAAATTGCATCCGCCGCAGAAACGCTTCATCGATGTTCTTGCGCAAGTTGGTCGCGAGGATGGCGATGCCGTCGTACTCTTCCATCTTCTGCAACAAGTAACTGACTTCGATGTTGGCGTAACGGTCGTGTGAGTCTTTGACCTCCGTGCGCTTGCCGAAGAGCGCATCGGCTTCATCGAAAAACAGAATCGCGTTACTGGCTTGAGCTTCCTGGAAGATGCTATTCAGACTCTTCTCAGTTTCGCCGATGTATTTACTCACGACCTGCGAGAGATCGATCTTGTAGAGATCCAGCAGAAGCTCGTTCGCAATTACTTCGGCGGCCATGGTCTTTCCCGTTCCGGGATGGCCCGAGAAGAGCGCACTAAGACCTCGACCAAGCGAAAGCTTTCGCCCAAAGCCCCAGTTGCTATAAACAACATGCTGGTGTCTGTACCGAGAACAGATTTCGCTGAGCTGAGACAACTGATCGGACGGTAGGACAAGATCGTTCCACTCATATTTGAGCTCGATCTTGCGTGCGAATCGCCCGAGGTTATGACTTGAACGCGCCCGAGCACACGCGAATAGATCCTGCGGCATTGGTTGAGCGCCAACTGGATCGTCAACCGCTTGTTCCGACGCACGCCAGTGAGCGCGATCGATTGCGGCCGTGACGGCGGTTTCAATCTCGCTTGCAGTTAAGCGGAAGCTGCCGGCCAGGGCATCAAGCACGTTAGCGTCAAGCACAACGCCGTGCCGAGACAGGTTCTCTTTCCAACACGTTCTGCGGAGGGCGAAATCCGGAACACGAAAGTCGACTTCGTATATTCGAAGCGATGCGCCAAGCGGTTTCTCACCTGACAAAATGATGGTGCTCGAAGCTTGTTCCAACGCGTTCAGGAATTGCCGGTAAGTGACAGCGCGATCTTCGTTGAGCAGAACATCCAGATGCTCAAAATATAGGACTGCCTGACGGAAACGCGCCTCTCGAAGAATCAGCCTCAAACTCTGATCAAAGTCAGGCGCAACGGACAATGCCCGTTCGATATCCACGACGATGAGCAACTTAGAGCTCGTTTGCCCAGCCACGGCTTCTGCCGTTTGTCGCTTTGAGGTACTTGCTGGACCTCGAAAGTGCAGGCTCAGTGTTTCAGTGTTCGGTCGCGTTGTGAGAACCTGCAAAGCTCGTTTTAAGTTGTCGTCGATCGGGATATCTGCCAAAGAAACATTCGAGTCAATGAGCTGACAATAGTCCGCCAATCGCGAGTCAAGAGCTTTAACACCCAGCAATAGATTGACGATGCCTTCGTCCAACCGCAGTTCGCGGGCCAGCATTGATCGATCGGGATCTGAGTCAGGTTGAAGGAGCTTATGTTTGATAAGCGGACTATCCGGCAGGAAGTGTGTGAGCCCTACTTGCCTGTCTGCGGCTGAAGGACACAGCAGGTTCAGCGCCAAATCAACACTCGGACGTTTACGGGTAATGTCATCCTGCAAATATCCGAAGACTTTTTCATAGCTCAGATCAAGTTCCGTTGCGAGCGCGATCAGGATCACATCGAGGTCAAAGGTCGACAGATCATATTCTCGTGCAAGCCATAGCAGTTCTGAATTCGCGTTTTCGGATGGATCGAATAGCGGTCCTTTAAACGAGTCTTCATCGCAAGTGAACGCAGTGTTACCCGGTTCTCGCTCGAGCAGACGCGATAACTCGCCTTTACTAATTGTGAGTCCGGGAAAAGGTTGTGCGTCGAGATCGGGCTCGCTTGCGTGGCGCGCGCCGGCAAGCAACTTGAGACGTTGTACTAACCTGCGAAACGCAGGAAGTAAGCGGTAAAAATACGATTCGTTGTTGATTTCAATCCGGCCGATGGCAGGCGGCGATCCGGACGTTTTGACCATCAAAACCCCGTTTTTGTCTTTGCAGCCATAGTTAGACACGGTGCCAGCAGAACGTTTCTTCTCCTGACGCGTTTCCGACTTCCCTGTTTGGATTCAGTCTGCCCTTGTCCGACGTAGCAGAGCACGCCGTCAGCAACGATGATCACCCTGTGCTATTCAATTGCCTACGGCCAGATCCGCCGAAAGGTTTGACTCAATGACTGGCTGTGTCGCTAAGGACGAGACACATCGCTAACTGCTTCTAACTAAACCAACTCCATCCCACGAGGTAGGCGAACATTATGATAAAGATCGTTTCGTGTCAATAAAGTTTGTTTAGTTATTTGTGCGGATTGACAGGCATTTTCGGTTCTAGTAGATTTGCGCCCGCCTTACGACAAACGAATAACACGATCGAAGCGGTGCTCACCGCGACGGTAATCTGGGAGGGGTAAGACCTGAATCACTCCTATCCTTCCTCGCGCTCACACCAGATAAGGGGAACAACATGAAACACATCAAAATATTCGGTTTTGCCGGGTTGTTAATCGCTGCCCTGGCTGGTACCACTTTGCTGCTGTCGACATCGGCAGCCGCGCCCAGACCATCAGCCTCGGGTCACGGAACTGTCCTGCTCCAGGATACAGAAGGTAGAACGGTCCGAAGACAGTTCTCTTTCAGTGCCAGGATTAATTCAGATGGTTCCGTTTCAGGAAGTGCGATACTCCACAACCCGTCGTTTGACCCAAAGTATAATGCCCAGTTCGACATCACCTGTCTTCAAGTTGTAGGAAACCGAGCCAGCTTCGGCGGCTCAATCCGCAAGACAACGGATCCGGTTTTCAACGATGAATTTGACGCAGCCTTCTTTACCGTTTTCGACAACGGTGAACCAGGCGCCGACAACGACACGATCAGCGAAGTTTTCTTCGATAACGTCGTTGAGCCAAGCGCTTGCCAGTTTATTGGTGCTGATGATTTCCCTCAGATACCAATCGAATCCGGCAACGTACAGGTAAACTAGTCCTACGCCACCACCAACACGTAAGGCAGAAGAGAGAGGCTCGTCCGATCATGAGCCTCTCTTTTTCTTTCCGACCGGCGTGACAACTTTTTACAACTCCGGTGCAAACGAGTGGCAACTTTTCTGTAGAATCTCGACATAGGTTCCGGCCGGGTATGTTCCGAGATGCAATCAACAAACTATCGCTGCGAAAAAAGTTGACGATACTGGCGTCCGTCGGCGTGTTATTGCCCATCCTCGTATTGACTTACATGCAGTATCGATCGCTCACCGAACTCCAGGACAAAACCAAGGGCGCGTTCAGGGACAACGTTCGCCAGGGGTTAACGCTGGTAGAACTCAAGATCAAACAACGTTTGGAAGACATCGCTGCTCAGACCTTGGGCCCAATGCGTCTATCGTCTCCTGAAGAGAATGAAAAATACTTTGCGGATGTGAAACGTTCGCATCCTGAGATTGAAGAGATCTTTGCTTTCGGTAAACAGGCGCAGTCAGGATCTACTCCTAAGCAGTCGCGAATTTTATGGCTATTCGATAAAGCGCGGATGGCCCAAAGTTTTCTGGACGGCAATCGCAAATACTTGTTCCTGCATGACTCCTCGCCGACGAGTGACATGCGTCAGGGAACCTATCTGTTTTCAAGTCTGGAGCAGGGCGGCTTTGGAGGTGTCTTACTTAGCGAACGTTTCGTCTCCGATGATTTACTAGCCGGCAGTATCAGAACAGTTGCTCCATCACACACGTCATTCATGGCCGTTACGATTAGCGACGAAAACCAGCGCGTTCTTTATTCAAACGGGCCGCCTCAAGACGGAAATCTTCTCGAAAGCAACTTTGATCCGCCGTTCTCAAGTTGGAAAGCAAAGGTCGGACTGAAGAATACAAATCTCGATGACTTCGCGCGTAACAGTTTTCTACATAGCGCTGGGGCAACGGTCCTGGTCCTTCTCGTTTTACTCTGCGGCATTGCCCTCACGATACGGGCCACCGATCGCGAGGCACGTCTGGCGCAAGCAAAATCGGATTTCGTAGCCAACGTCTCGCATGAACTCAAAACACCTCTTTCGCTACTCAGCCTGTTTTCTGAAATCCTCGAACTAGGTCGAGTCAAGAATGAAGAAAAGAGGATGGAGTACTACCGGATCATTCGCCATGAAAGCCGGCGTTTGAACAAGACCATCGATAACATCCTCGACTTTTCCAAAATCGAAGCGGGGCGGAAGACGTATAACTTCGCCAACAGTGACATGACAGAAGTGATTGAGAACGTGCTTTCGAGCTATCGCTATCAGATCGTCAATTCCGGGTTTGACGTGCAAACAAACATGCAGCCTGATCTGCCGCCAGTCTCCATTGACCGCGAGGCGATGGCGCAGGCTGTCTCGAATCTGCTTGATAATGCGATTAAGTATTCACGCGACAAGAAACAGCTTTCGATCACAACAAAGACGCTGGGATCTAGTCTCTCCGTTGAAATCGCGGATCATGGGATCGGAATTCCACGCGCTGAACAGGTAAGGATATTTGAGAAGTTTTATCGCGTGGGCAACGGGCTGGTCCATGACGTAAAGGGCAGTGGTCTCGGGTTGTCATTGGTGAAGCACATTATTGAAGCGCACCGGGGAACGATCTCCGTCGAAATCGATGTTGGTAAAGGAAGTCGTTTCACGATTCTCCTTCCGCTGACGACTGATGCTCAGACGTAACTTGGACACAGTCCGTACGGCTTTGCCCTAAAAGTAGGAATTGCGCTTGGATCGGGTCAGTACAGGGAGCGGTAGCGACCTGGTCAACCCATGCGAGTCAAAATCGTTAGGAAATATCGCAGCTGATCACTGACCAGGTCGCTACCGCTCCCTGTACTGACACGATCCAAGCGCACTT
>DATEIS010000362.1:0-14026 GCA_035278765.1 Pyrinomonadaceae bacterium
CAACTGCAAAGTGTCGCATCCGTTATCACAACCGGAAGCACGAGTAATTTCTCATCGACGCCGTTCCACAACCGCATCGCACAGGTTTATCAGGAAGGTGCGGGGCTCGTAGTTGCGGCCAACCTCGAAAAGGTCGTCAGCAATACGAAAGCTGAACGCGCCAAGAGTCCGGATGCTGAGAAGCAGGAAGCTGCTTTGAATAAGCTCGGTATCCTGAGTGTGAAGTATTTCGTTCTGGATCAGAAAGACAGCAACGGGAAGACCCACACACAGGCTTCGCTCTCGTTCAACGACGCCCAGCGCGGTATTCCTTCATGGCTCGCAGCGCCCGGCCCGATGGGTTCTTTGGAATACATCTCGCCTGACGCAAACGTCGTAGCCGGATTCGTAGTGAAGAATCCAGCGACGCTCGTTGACGATTTACTCGGCGTGCTTGACGGCGTGTCGCCTGAGTTGCGCAAGAACCTCGACACCCTGCAGTCGAAGCACGGTCTCAACCTTCGCGACGACATCGCTGCACCCTTAGGTGGAGAGTTTGCCTTTGCGATCGATGGACCAATCCTGCCGACGCCTTCGTGGAAGATGGTGTTTGAGGTCAACGATCCGGCGCACTTGCAGCAGACGTTGGAGCGCATGGTTACGGAAGTGAACAAACAGGCAGCTTATCTTGGCAAGTCTGGCTTGACCTGGGAGAACACCGAGCTTGGTGGTCGTAAGTACTACACACTGAAGTCGACAGATTTCGGAATGATCCAGGCGAACTACACCTATGCCAACGGATACTTGATTGTCGGTCCAAGCAGAGCGTTAGTTGAAAGAGCTTTGCGATCGCAGGAGAGTGGTTTGTCACTTCTGCGTTCACCGAAGTTCACGGCAGGTTTGCCGGCTGACGGCAATGCCAACTTCTCGGCCGTCTTCTATCACAACGTCGGCGGTTTGGTGCCGGCTGGGCTTGCAAACACTGCTGCGAACACCGCGGCACAGTTGCCGAGTGGACCACAGGAAGCAGTGAAGGCAATTGCTGGAAACATGGCTCCAACACTTGCTTACGCTTACGCACAGGGTGACAGCATTACGTTTGCTGCCAACACTGAAGGTGGACCATTCGGAATCGGACCGGCAACGCTCCTGGGAATGCCCAACGCACTCGAAATGCAACACATCATTGGTCGAGGCATGGGCGGTAAGAAATAGTTAGACAGCAAGGATCTTGAGAGCTTTGTACTTAGTGCTTAGTACTTAGCTCTCAAGTTCCAAGCACAAAGTACAAAGGGCAAAGCACTAATGAAGCTCGTCTCAATCTCCCTTATCTCCTGGCTATTTGGCCTGCTGATCCTCTCGAACTTTCTCATCGACGATGGGCAAGGCATCAGCACCACAGTCATCTCAATCACAATGACAGCGTTGTTGTTCTCCTTAGCATATGCGCCTTCGCTTTCCTGGCTTCGTCAACGCATGGGCGGATGCAGACCAGCAGTGCTGTTTCCTCTCGCCTCCGCTGTCGTACTCAACACACCTGTGTTTCTGATCGAGATTCTTGCAATTGGCAGAACTTTAGCACCCACAGATGCGTTAGCATCCATTGTTGCTTTTCTGCTGATGGGCACAGTCTTCGGACTTGGATTCGTTTGGAATTATCAGAACACAGCGTTATAAGAAAGAGTATGGCACTCCCCGCTTCGGTTCCTAACGAACCGATCACAGCTCAACCGGCTTACTCTGAGCCGCCCGTAATCGACCTGCATGGTCTTAGCGTTTCTTTTGGACGGCGGCAGATACTCAAGAACCTGCGTGGCGATCTGCGCGGCAAAGCGATCGGTCTGCTTGGTCCTAATGGCGCCGGCAAGACGACACTGATTCATACGCTCCTCGGTTTTCATCCACCTTCAGCGGGCACTGCGCAAATCTTCGGTCTCGACATCGTCAATCAGGCGAGAGAAATCAAGTCGCTGATTGGATACATGCCCGAGCGCGATTCATTCATCGCCAAGATGAGTGCAGTTCACTTCGTACGGTTGATGGGTGAACTGTCAGGCTTGCCATCCGAAGCCGCCCTCGAACGAGCTCACGAAGCACTCTTCTACGTCGGACTTGGTGAAGCGCGTTATCGACGTCTTGAAACTTACTCGCTCGGCATGAAACAACTCGCCAAGCTCGCGCAGGCGATCGTTCATGGTCCAAAACTGATCTTTCTCGACGAGCCGACAAATGGACTGGATCCACCGGCGCGTCTGCGCATGATCAAACTCATTCGCGAGATTCGCGACAGTGGTCACGCGCAAATCGTTCTTTCGTCGCATTTGTTACTCGACGTGGAAGAGTGCTGCGATGAGATTTTGATACTCCGCGACGGACAGATCGCTGTCTATTGCAACCTGGAAGAAGAACGTAAATCGAATCGCAAGTTTCTCATGCTCGAAACACGCGGCGATCACGAGAAGTTTGTTGCAGCGCTCGCGAAGCTCGGTTGCGAGTATGCAGTGTCTGCCGATCATCGTTTGAAGATCGTGTTGCAGGAAGGAATTGAAGTGCGCGATTTGTACCGGTTGGCTGACGAGACGAAGGTGCAGCTCCGTCGTTTGAGTTACAAGCGCGACTCGCTTGAAGACATTTTCCTTAGGGCAATGGAGAACGGCTATGGCGGTCTATGAACAGACTTACAAGCCTTACAAAGGCAAGCTGACTCCGGAGTGGAACCGGTTCCTGATCATTCCGCGCCACGCGTTTCGAGGTGTCTTCGCTTCAAAACTGTTCACCGCGTTTTATGTGGTCTGTTTTCTCCCGGTATTGGTAGAAGCGATTCTGATCTACCTGCACCACAACATCACGGCGCTCGCAATCATGAATCTTAATGCAAGGGAGTTACTGCCCATTGACGGAGCATTTTTTGAGTACTTCGTCTTTATCCAGGGCGGTTTTGCCTTCTTTGTAGCGCTTTTGCTTGGACCACCATTAGTCTCACGCGACTTGCGCAACAATGCGCTCCCGCTTTATCTCTGCCGTCCATTTACGCGTACTGAATACGTGATGGGTAAGATGTCGGTGCTGTTGATCCTTTTATCGGGAATCACCTGGATACCACAGTTGTTGATGTTTTTCTTCCAGTCGTATCTTGCCGGTTTTGAATGGTTCAAGAACAACCTGTGGATCGCGAGCGCAATATTTATCGCCGGTGTTGTTTGGATACTGCTCCTGGCGCTCATTTCGCAGACACTTTCAGCTTTGCTTAAGTGGCGCATTATCGCGAGTGGAGCGATGTTGGGTCTCGTTATTATTCCGTCAGCCTTCGTCGGCATCATCAACTTTATCTTCCTGACGCGGATAGGAAATCTCTTTAGCATCGTGGCGCTGATGACCAATGTGACTGAAGGTCTGTTCGGCAATTTCGACCGCATCACGGGAAGAGTTGTGATCGGCGCATTCGACGACGGCCCCGGGCGAGAAATCCTGTTGATTGAGCCGCCACTCTGGAGCTCATGGGCGATGTTGTTTGTGATCTGCGCGATTTGTCTCGCAATACTGAGCTGGAAAGTGAAAGCTTACGAGGTAGTGAAATAAGTGACGATCTCCGCTGACCAACTCATCATCTTCGACAACGTCTCCAAGTTTTACGGCGAGATACTCGGAGTGAATCGAGTGAACCTGCAGATCGCGCCCGGCATTACGAGCCTGGTGGGGCCGAATGGAGCAGGGAAGTCGACACTGATGAATTTGATGACGGGCTTGTTGCGTCCGACACGTGGTTCTATTTCGCTCCTCGGCATTCCCACGGATCAACCCGAACAACTGTTTCGCAAAGTTGGATACTGTACTCAGTTTGATTCATTTCCGAGAGGTGTTACCGGCCGCGAATTCCTTAATGCGTTCCTGCTGGTCCATGGGTTTGATCGCAAGCGGACAAACGAGCTTAGTCAACTTGCGCTTGAACGTGTGAATCTCGTCGAAGCCGCCGATCGAAAGGTCGCCGGTTACAGCAAGGGAATGCGTCAGCGCATACGGCTGGCACAGTCGATCGCACATCAGCCGGCAGTTTTGATATTGGACGAACCTCTGAACGGACTCGATCCGATGGTGCGTGCGGAAACGATAGCGCTCTTTCGCAAACTCGCCTCCGAAGGACTGCACCTGATCATCTCGTCGCACATACTGCATGAAGTCGACATGATGTCAGACCGAGTGGTGTTGCTGAACAACGGTTATATCGTTGCCGAAGGAAACATTCATGGCGTGCGCGATGAGATGGAAGAGCACCCGATGCAGATCCTTATTCGTTGTGAAGATCCGTCAAAACTCGCTGCGTATGTGTTTGCTCAGGATCACGTCGTTGAAGCAAGACTTCATGACGACCGTCGCGGGCTTTTCATCAAGACGCGCGACGCAGATCGGTTTTATCTGATGTTGAATCGTGCAGTAGCCGAGGGCAAAGTGAGCGTTGAATCGATCGCTCCAGTCGACGACGACCTCAGCGCTGTCTACCAGTACCTGATTGGCACGTCGGGTGGCAGTGCATAGGAGTTAGTGAAGATGAGTTCTGCGATAGACGCAATCGAAGCTAAATCAGCAAAGGCGCCGGTTAACTGGTCGCTGTGGTTCCGCCAGATCGGCGCGATCTTTCGCATGGAACTCGAGAAGAACTTTCTCAGTCGCCGTTCGATACTGATTTATCTGCTCGCATTTTTACCGCTGTTCCCGCTTACGTTACTGGCGATCATTACGCCGCCGGGTAACGAGTGGAAAGACTTTAATCAGTACAGCATCATCTACTCGATCATCTACAACGGTCTGATTCTGCGGACGCTCGTGTTTTTTGGCTCCGCGTGGATCTTTATGAACCTGTTTCGCGGCGAGCTCGTCGACCGCAGTTTGCACTATTACTTTTTGAGCGCGGTGCGCCGTGAGGTGCTGGTAGTTGGCAAGTACATTTCCGGCCTGGCGACCTCGATCATTCTCTTCACCACAACCACGGTGGTGTCGCTGTTGTTGCTCTATCTCCCGCACTTCTATTCACAAAGCGTCCGTTATTTCACTGAAGGGCGTGGACTCGGACAACTGCTCACTTACGCCGGTATCACGATGCTTGGGTGTCTTGGTTATGGCGCGTTCTTTCTGGTGGTGGGTTTGTTCGTTCGTAATCCGATCATCCCGGCGTTGTTGCTTTACGGATGGGAATGGCTCAACTTCCTGCTGCCTCCGCTGCTGAAAAAGGTCAGCGTGATTCACTATCTCAACTCGCTTGTGCCCGTGCCTGTTTCGGAAGGTCCCTTCGCCGTCGTCGCCGAACCCACGCCCGCATGGATCGCGATTCCGAGCATGCTCCTGGTCACGATTCTAGTGTTGATCCTCGCCGCCTATCGTATCCGGCACATGGAAATCCGCTACGGCAGCGATTAGCTTTCGAGCGAGTATTGGGCGTAACTGTAGGGGCGGCCCTCCGTGGCCGCCCGTGGCTTTGATGGTGTTCCCCAAACGCGAGACTATGGCTTCTTGCATACCTTCACAAACCACGGGCGGCCACGGAGGGCCGCCCCTACATTACGTTCCGCAATTCAAGTTCTCTACTAAAGTTTTAGTTGACAGGCGCGGTGGTCTGCTGTATTGTCCGCCTAAAGTCTTAGGAGATTATCCGGAATGCCACGTCGCAAAAGTGAGCAGATGACGCCCCTGGAACTCGAGATCATGCAGGTGCTGTGGGAAAGCGGGCCGGCCACGGTGCAAACAGTTCAACGCCAAATGAAACGGGAACTGGCTTACACCACGGTGCAGACGATGCTTACGGTTCTGCACCGCAAGAAAAAAGTTAAGCGGACTCTGAAGGACAAAGCCTACATTTACACTCCCGCTGTGAGTCGAACGAAATTCACCGGGCATGCCGTGCGTGAGTTCATCGATCGTCTCTTCGGTGGTTCGGCTGAAGGCCTCGTGATGAACCTCGTGCAGGAGAAGCATCTGACGCCGGAAAGGCTGGCAGCGCTTCATGAGCTAATCGAGAAGGAAGAACGAGATGCTAAGAATTAGCGAGTTCATCCTCAACTTTGTTCTGAATTCTATCTGGCAGGTGACCGCAATCTTTGTGGTGGCGGCCGTGACGGCGTGGTTGTTGAGAAATGGACCAGCGCGTTATCGACACGTGATCTGGATGATTGCGCTAGTCGCTTGTCTTGTCGTGCCGTTGTTAACGGCGACACGCGTTGTACCCGAGTGGATTTCAAGCTTTCCGGTCGTCGCGTCTACGTCGAATCCGCCAACTATCGCTCCCGTGGTTAGTCACGGTAGCTCAGAACCCGATAGCGCAGTCGATCACGTTAGCAGGCGACGTAGCACAACGGTAACAACGACCTCCCGCAGCGTCCTCCTTCTCGCATTGGCCTATGGGATTTTCGTTCTCCTTCGAGCCTTGCGACTGGTGCGATTTTGGCGTCGAAAAGAAAGACTGCGCCGATCAGCTTCGCACATTGGAGTAACTCCTCAGATCGAGGCCGCCGCACAGCGGTGTCGCAATCTCCTGAGCGTTACTAATGTGCCGGTCACATTATCGGCCAATGCGCGTGTGCCTTATACGATCGGCACCTTGCGTCCGCTGATCGTGTTGCCCGAGGCTTTCAGTTCGACTGTTGACGAGTCGAGGTTGCTGTCGGTAATCGGCCACGAAACGGCTCACGTTGCACGCCGGGACTTCCTGACGAATTTGTTTTGCGAACTTGTTGCTCTACCCATTTCTTTTCATCCGCTCACATTTCTGATCAAGCAACAACTCGATCGTACACGCGAGCTTGCCTGCGACGAACTTGTAACCCAATACATTCTCGCGCCCAGGGTTTATGCGCGCTCATTGTTGTGGGCAGCAGACGTCTCGCGTCAGTACGCGTCCCAGGCATTCATGTTGAGTATTTTCGACGGAAAGATTCTGGAAGAAAGGATCGTGCGAATCATGAGAAGCAACACACGCATCACTGCCGGACTGGCGAGGACCCTGATGTTTGCGGCAGTCGTTCTGCTATGTCTCTCCGCGCTTTCGCTGTCGCTTTTCTCCGTGGAACTGCAAACGCCCGTGCGCGCGGCAGTCACGCGATCACTCGAGATACCAGAAGCTCCCGTCGTTCAGGCGCCGGTTCCGCAAACCATCGCCACTCCGCGCCGCGAGACACAGAGAACTGTTGCAGACGCTGACGAGCGCGCGGCAAAAGCATGCGAGGCTTCAAAACGAAGCGACGCGGGATCGGTTGAGTTGCTGATCGCGATGCTTGGCGACGATCGCGAATCACAACTTATTAAGTGCTGGGAAGGTACTCGCTGGAGTCCGGCCCTGGCAGTATTTAAACAATCGTCTCCTGGCGAACAGGCAGCTCTCGCTCTGGCTTCACTGGGTCCCGTTGCTTTCAGACCGTTGGCGAATCAGCTCGATAACTCAAATCCATCCGTGCGCCGGAACGCCGCGTGGGCCATCGGTGAGTTAACCAACATGGCGCCCAGCATGAGATGGGGCGCAGTCCCGCAACTCATCACGCTCCTGAGCGATTCTGACGCGTGGGTGCGGATGGCTGCTGCACGATCTCTCGGCGAGTTACACGACCACCGCGCCGTCGCACAACTCGTGGCGACACTCTCCGACGACAACTGGCGTGTGCGCGAACTGGTGGTTTGGGCCTTGAGCGAGATGAAGAATGCGCGAGCAGTTACTCCGCTTTGCGCAATTCTTCTCTCGGATCCGCGTGCGGAGGTTCGTCGTGGCGCGGCCGAAGCGCTCGGAGAAATCCAAAGCGCTGAAGCTCTTCCCGCGCTCAAGCAAGCGCTGCAAGATTCGGTTCCCGGTGTGAGCGCCAAGGCTGCCTGGGCCATCTCTGAAATCGAAGGGTAAATACGCGTTAAAGGAGGCATCAACGCATGTCTATCTACAGGTGTGTCTTATTAACGATTGCTTCGCTACTATTGGCCGCATCAGTCAACGCACAACCGAGGCCCGGCACTCTCAAGATCAAACCGTACACATTCGAGGCTGAAAAAGAAAAGGTCGACGCAGAGTTTGGCACGCTGCTCGTTCCTGAGAACCGTTCTAATCCGGAAAGCAACCTGATCGAAGTCGCTTTTGTGCGCTTTAAGAGCACCGCGAAGAATCCCGGACCTCCAATCGTTTATCTTGCCGGTGGTCCAGGCGGCTCGGGAATCTTTGCTGCCAAGGGCTCTCGTTTCCCGCTCTTCATGGCATTGCGCGAAATCGGCGACGTCATAGCATACGATCAACGTGGCGTTGGCTTTTCAAAACCAAATCTCAGTTGTTTGGACCGGCTTTCTCTCCCACTCGACGTCGCGCCCACTCGTGAAGCTGCGATTAAGGAAATACGAAAGAACGCAGACGGTTGTAAAAACTACTGGCGTGACATTCAACGCGTCGAGCTGACTGCCTACAACACAAACGAGAGCGCAGACGATCTTGAGGACCTCAGGAAAGCTCTCGGCGCAAACCAAATTAGCCTTTGGTCCATCAGCTATGGCACCCACCTCGCATTCGCAACGATGCGCCGGCATCCAAAGAGTATTCACCGCGCCATCCTCGCCGGTACCGAAGGTCCCGATCACACTTACAAATTACCGAGCAATATTCAGAAGCATCTCGAAGATCTGGCGGCGCTGATCAAAGCCGATCCGGTAGTCGGCAAAGAGATTCCCGACTTTCTCGGGCTCATGAAGTCCGTGTTCGATCGCCTGGATGCACAACCGGAAACAGTTGAGATAACTGACACGCGCACAAAGCTCAAGGTGAAAATTATCGTCAACAAATTTGTCCTGCAATTCATCGTCGCCAACAACATCGGCACTATGGCGACTGCGAGATTCCCGGCCCTGTTTTATCGAGCGTCAAAAGGCGACTTCACCAATCCCGCACAGGTCTGGCTCAATCAATCGCGGAGCGAGATCGGTTCGGCAATGTCTTACATGATGGACTGCGCATCGGGGCAGACCGCTGCTCGTCGCGAACAGGTCGCGCGTGAAGCTAAAGGCACGTTGCTGGAAGACTTTTCCAATTTTCCGTTTCCGGATGTTTGCGAGGAGTGGAAGGCTCCAGATTTAGGCGATGCGTTTCGAGCGCCGCTTCGTTCCGACATTCCGGTGCTGTTTATCAGCGGCACTCTCGATGCTCGCACACCGGTCAGCAACGCCGAGGAGTATCGCAAAGGATTTTCAAACAGCACACACATCATTATCGAAAACGCGGTCCACTCCGATCCGTTGTTTCTCTCGTCGCCGCAGATTAAAGAGGGAATGATGGAGTTTCTGCGAGGACAGCCGGTAACGAATACGAAGGTTACGGCGCCGCCGATGAAGTTCGTTCTTTAGCCACAGATTTAACGGATACGGCTAACAAACCGATTATCACGGATCCAGAAGCGCCACGGTTTGTCGATCCACTCTTCCGCGTAGTCGATGCCGATCCGTGGACCACGCGCGATGCGACGCGGCGGCACAGATTCAAAGTCTTCGAGCCAAACTTGATCGCCTAAGAGATCGGCGCCGTTGAGTTGTCGATCGATACCCATCGCGATACAGAGTTTGCCGGGACCGTTGGTGAGATTGTGATCGGGATGAGAGTGCCGGCGGGCTCTCATTATCTCAAGACCCTCGACCGGTTCGAGTGCGCGGACGAGAATCGCATGTGGCACATCGGCAATACCGCTGACGACATTGAACTGATAGTACATGCCGTAGACGAAGTAAACGTACGCAACACCGCCGGACCTGTACATCGTCTCAGTGCGTTTTGTTCGTCGCCCACCGTAAGCGTGTGAAGCCCTGTCTTCAGGACCGCGATAAGCTTCAACCTCAACGATCTTGCCGGAGACTCGTTCTCGATTTGGACCGGGAACGACCAGAAGCTTGCCCAACAATTGTTTTGAGACCGTGAGAACGTCAGGGTGTAGATAAAAGTCGCGTGAGAGCTTAGTCATTGTGGCGGTTGGCGCAGTTTCCAGACCATTACAAAAAATATCACCCATCCGATGAGCACTATGCCTCTGCGTACCCACTTCTGGCCAACACGCATCGCCATCTTCGCACCGAAGTAGCCGCCGATGAGGGCCGCGCCAGCCATCAACAACGCATCGACCCAGACGACATATCCTGCGATCGTAAAAATCAGCACGGCAATGGCGTTGATGCAAATACCGAGAAAGTTCTTGATGCCATTTGCCCGGTGTAACTCATTCATGCCGAGCACACCGAGCGCTGCAAGCATCAGTATTCCGTTACCCGCGCCGAAATAGCCGCCATACATCGCGGAGAAAAACTGGAACAACATGGCGCCGGTCCACCAAAGACCCATCGGCTTCTCGTCGATGGAGCCAACGTGCAAACGTCTGTTGACCACACCATTCGACATAAAAAGCAGTGTGGCAAACAGAATCAGAAACGGCACCAGTTCAGCGAATACTTTATTTGGTGTTCGGACGAGCAGCAGGGCGCCGAACGCGCCGCCGATGAGACTGGTCAGGCCAAGTCGAAATAGAATCGTCGAGCTGTGTTCGAGTTCTTTCCGGTAACCAAACAAGCCGCCAAAGAGACCGGGCCAGAGCGCGACAGTGCTGGTCCCATTCGCGACTTTCGGGTCGAGCCCGAGCCAGATCAACACCGGAAATGTCAGAAGAGTTCCGCCGCCGGCAATGGAATTGATCGCGCCCGCTGCAAACGCGGCGCATATCATGACAAGAGAGGGGAAGAGACGCATCTAGTGGTTATTAGCCACGGATTTTCACGGATCGACACGGATCAGAAAAAGTTTTATCCGTGTTCATCCGTGAAATCCGTGGCTTATACGGCATGTTAATATAAAAACTAATGAATCGGCATCTTCCGCGGATTGCTCTTCTTGTAATTCTGGTTCTGATTCTCGTTTCTGGTGGCGGGTCTTCGTCTGCCGCAAAGAAGACGTTGCGCGTGATGACTTACAACATTCACGTCGGCGTCGGCATGGACAAGAAGCTGGACCTGCAACGTATCGCTGATGTGATCAATCGCGAGCAGCCGGACCTCGTGGGTTTGCAGGAAGTCGATCGCGGCGTTAAGCGAACTGAAGGGAAAGACGAAATAGCAGAACTCGCGACGATGACGCGCATGCACTTCGCTTTCGCGCCAAATCTCGATTACCAGGGCGGGAAGTACGGCGTCGCAATCCTTTCACGTCTGCCACTGAACGCTACCGTCCACACGATGTTTGAGAACAAACGTGAAGCGGAGCGCCGTGGGATGTTGAAGGTTGAGGTCGACGTCGATGGCAAGCCGCTTACTTTTGTCACTACTCATCTCGATTATCAGTTTGAAGATGGTCGCTTGTTCGAGACGGAGCAACTACTCAAGGTTCTTCAGGACGTGAAAGGGCCGCTGATCGTCGTGGCAGATCTAAATGATGTTCCGGTAGGTAGTGCTTACAAACTCATGGACACAATGTTTGACGATGCATGGATTGTAAGTCGCGCGAAGGGGGATGGATTCAGTTACCCTGCTGATAAACCAGTGAAACGGATCGATCATATTTTTTATCGTCCGGCGAATCGTGTTCGCGCGAAGAAGGCGTGGGTGGTGGAGACGTTAGCTTCAGACCATATTCCCGTGGTGGCCGAGATAGAGATCAAATGAAGCCACAAAAAAGCACAAAAAGCACAAAAACAAACTATAGGTCATGTTATGCCTAAAGATGCTCATGAAATGGACGAGAGCGAGGTCCGCTCGCGCATCGTTACGCTTGGTTTCGGCGGTGATGAACGGCTCTTCATCGCCTTCTATCGAAAACTTCAGCAGGGGTTGCCCGAAGGAACCGGTATTGTGTTGCGCGGGAGTGTCGTTACAAACCAGCGTCACGAGGACGGCACTCCCTTCGATTCACAAGGCATTGGCACCAGTGACCTCGATGTGACACTTGTTGGATCGAAAGTGATGGAGATGTGGGATTCGAGCGCCTTTTACATCCCCGGACTGCATACAAAGCCACTGTGCGATAAAGATCCGGACATCGCGCCGAATTTGAATCCACTGCGAGAGTCGTTGCAGAAGATGGTTGGGCGTCCCGTTAATATGCAGGCCACATCGAGTCTCGTGATTTATGGCCGCGACGTTCTATTTGGTGAGCCTTACTTCGTGGTTGTTCCTTCGGGTGAAGATGCGTGACGTTGCGGCTACTGAGTTACAACATTCGTTTTGGCGGAGGCGGCCGCGAACACGCGCTTGCGGAAACGATTGTTGCTGCCGCGCCCGATCTGGTCGTCTTTCAGGAAGCGACCGACCCGGCGGTTATTAAACGTCTTTCCGAGGCAACCAAATTTCCGTATTGGGCAGCGCGGCAAAATCACTCGATTGGTTTTTTGAGTCGTGAGGAGGTTGAGTATCACGAGTGGCACTATCCCGCGGGCGCGCGCCATTCGTTTCTCGAGATTGTTCCCGCGGGAAGTAATGCGCGCATTTTTGGTTTACATCTCAGCGCGCGGTTTTCGAGATGGGATGAACGCAGACGCGCGCGCGAGATTCGATCGCTGCTGGATGGAATCAAGCGACATCAAAACGGATTTCACGCTTTAGTTGGAGACTTCAATACCCTCGCGCCCGGAGAAGTTTTGGAATTGAACAAGATGCCGGCGTGGATTCGCGCGTTGATCTGGATCAGTGGCCGCAAGCTACAGCGCGAAACGATTCAGTTGATGCTCGATGCCGGATATGGAGACGGGTTTCGGATGCTCCATGCTGATGACAAGGGATATACATTTCCGACTTGGGATCCGCACGTGCGCCTCGATTATGTGTTCGTGCCGAAAACGTTTGCGGATCGGTTGGGGAAGTGTGAAGTGATTACAGAGCCTAAAGAGCGGATACGCGCCGCCTCGGATCATTGTCCCCTCGTTGCCGAATTGGCGTTGGGAGCGTGATTCGTGAGGTACATTTAGACAGGATTAACAAGATGTTCCAGAATCCTGAAACATCTTGTTAATCCTGTCTAAAAATGACTCAGGGATACACGCGTTCAAGACCAATACTGTGACCGCTGTAGCCTGCTGGCAATTCGATCGACGTTTGACCGTGAATACAGAATTCAGTCGTTGGCCCGAGGGTCATTTGGCGGCCCCACAGGGCGACGCCGGGTTGTGAGGTTAGGGATTGCAGGTCGGCGTAGAACGTTTTGTAAGAAACACCCGCGGGTTTGCTGAGCCAGATGGCAAACTTCGCCAGGTCCAAAGTCTCAATACCTTCGCGCAAACGATATAGACCGCCAGTCCCATCCGCTGCTTCTCGCGCCACGCGATTATGCGGCTCTTCGCAGGCGCCGGAAACTGCTGCCTGGTTGAGCGGATCCATTGCGGCAGAGTCGTCGAGTAAATACCACTCCTCGTACGCATCGTCGCTTGTATTCAGCCAGCTCGCACCGCGAATACGAAAGACCACCGACTGCTGAAACCCGCTCGACTTATTTACCGAGAGTGTCTCTTGAAACTGACGAAGGTGGTCTTCGTACGTACCGCGCTCTATTGATGGTTGTGGCCAGTGCCAGAAAACGTAAGCAAGCATTCCTGTCAGGCGTTCTGCATCGTTTTAATGTCGTTGAGCAACACTTGCTCGTGACCTTCGGGACTCACCTTTTGATACGTCTTGCGTAGGTTACCCTCAGGATCGATCACGAAGCTCGTGCGGTTCCAGTACATCGTTCCCTTGTATTCACTCTGGCCCACTCCGGCCGCTTTCAGAAACTCGTGATTCGGATCGGCAAGCAGATCGATCGTGAAGCTAAATTTGTTGCAGAAGTCCTTGTGTGACGCAACGTCGTCTTCACTTACTCCGACGACAGAAATATTCGCGTCGTCAAAATCCTGCTTGCTCGCGGTGAACGACTTGCCCTGGATCGTGCAGCCAGGCGTATCGTCCTTTGGATAGACATAGACGACGAGCCATTTGCCTTTGAAATCATCTAGCTTCACGGTCTCGCCGTCCTGGTTTTTGAGGTTGAAATCTACGAAGCGCTTGCCTTCTTCTAGTCCCATGATTGCTCCCTGTT
>DATEIS010000363.1:0-7064 GCA_035278765.1 Pyrinomonadaceae bacterium
GCCCGTGGTTTTGAATCGTGTTCACGAAGCCGAGGCCGTCGCTACTTGAATCCCTTTAGCTCGAACCACGGGCGGCCACGGAGGGCCGCCCCTACAGTACGTTCCGAGTAGCTTTAAGGAATTTGTCGCGCAGGGGTTCGTCGTTTACGTTTGAGGCGATGAAGTTGACGATCTCCGCGGCGCGCGTCGAGGATTCCTGCGCTTCAGCTTCCTGGCCTAACTGCGTTTTTAGTCTTGACCGCCCTGCGTGAACTTTCCACGCAACCAACGGCACCGGATACCTCTCAAGCTCCGCCAACGCAGCGTCAAAATTCTTCTCGGCTTCCGACAAACTATTCGCAGGGAGTGCAATCTTAGCCCTGAGGTGATGTGCGACGGCAATGTATTTGTGCACCTCATGCTCAGTCGCAGTCGCATAAAGTCGCTCCACAAACTCTGACGCCTTATCGAGATCGCCCTTCTTCAACCAGTGCTCCGCCATCGCTGCCTCGAGCCGGATGTTGTACCGCCAGCGGAACCACGCATCGCGCTCAAAAATGTCTCTCACTTCATGAAACGCGACGGCCGTCTGCTCGTGATGACCCGCATGCGTGCAATCAATCCCTCGATTGATCAACGAATTCGCCTCGGCCTCCATAACATGATGCAGGCGCGAAACATCAATTCCCTCTTCGTTGTACTTATGCGCCGACTCGAAATCGTAAAGCTCGCGATAAATCCAGCCAATACAGTTTGGGAAACGCGGATGCCAGAACAGATCGCCATTGCGACGTGCCTTGTCGAGAGCATCATTCAATGTTGCGAGCGCCGCGGACATCTTGCCCTGATTCCCCTGCGAGAGTCCGAGAAAGAAGAGCGACGTCAACAGCAGAAACCCGTCACGCAATTCAGAAGCGAGCCGTAGCGCTTCATTACAAAGTTCAACTGCAAGCGCATATTCAGATTGGAAGAAGTGCACACAAGCACGCCACGTCAATCCACTGCACAACGTTGGTTTGTGATTGAGCCGTCTGGACGTCGCTATCGCTTCGTCCAACAAAACTGTCGCTTCTTTCAAGTCACCGTAGCAACAATGTTTGAGTCCGATCAGAAACATCGTCTCGACGCGTAGCTTTTCATTACCGGCGCGTTCCGCAACTTCGAGAGCTTCAGTCGCGCGCGCGACAGTCTCGTCAAGTCGATGCGAGAAGAAGAGCGACATCGTCAACGCGTTGAGTGCGGTTGATTGAAGCTCGAGCGAGTCGAGCGCACGCGCCTGGTCGAGCATAACGGTGAAGTCTTTGGCGGCCTGCGCGAAGTTGCTCAAGGCATGATTCACAGTGCCGCGTTTGTGATAAAGCGTCGCGAGCTGCTCGGGCTGCGATTCCTCAGGAAGCTTCTCGACCAAAGCAAGCGCGCGCGAGTAGTGGCGTTCGGCTTCGGCGTAACCGTAGAGTTTCGCAGCGTGATCGCCGGCGTGGATTAGATACTCAACCGCGCGCGCGAAATCGCGTCCCTGTTCGAAGTGCAGGGCGAGTTGAGTCGCGATCTGTGGCGCACGTTTGCCATAGTGCTTCAGCAACTGCTCGCCGGCCTGCTGGTGGAGCAAAACCCGTCGCTTGTTAACCAGATCGCCGTAAAGAAAATTCTGATAAAGCGCGTGCGAGAAACGATAGCGCGTCGCGAGGGTTCCATCGGGTAGCTCTTCCTCGCCGAGTGTTTCGATCAGACGATGACTCTTGCCGATGCGTGCCAGTGACTCTTCGAGGTCGATCTCGTCCGCACCGAGCAGTTTCGCAGTCACAGCAGAAAGAAACTCGGTGCCCTCGACACTCGCGTACTGAAGCGTGCGCCGTTCCTCTTCTTCGAGTGCGTCGATCTTTTTACTGATCATCGCGCGCACGCTTTCGGGCGCGGCAAGATCCATCTCCGACAGCTTTCGGACCAGGGACCAGCGTCCATTCTCTTTTGCGAGATCACCACACTCGCCAAGGTACTGGAGAAGATTGGCGGCAAAGAGCGGATGACCTTCAGTCTTTTCATGAATCAACGCGGTGAGATCGCCGGGAAAATCGTTCGGCGAGAACGTCACATCGACATACTCCGCAACGTGCTCGCGAGTCCACAAATTCAGCGCGACCTCTTCGCAGAGATGGTGCGCCTGCATCTCTGCCTTATAACTCTTCAACGGATGACCGCTGCGTTCGACGTCTTCGGGACGATACGTGCCGGCAATCAACAAACGTTGTGTGCTGATCCGTTGCGAAAGATGTCGCAGCAAATCCACGCTCGACGGATCGGCCCAGTGCAGATCTTCCAGTAACAACACGACCGGCGATGCAGTTGCGAGCATGCCGAGCGCGTCGCCCATCTCGCGCATCATTCGTTCCTTGGTAGCGCCAATTGTTTCCTGCTGTAACTTTTCCAAAGACCCACTGGAAGCAAATGCCGTCGGCAATTCCATGCACCACGTTGGCGCGTAAGTCCGCATGATCGCAGCGATACGCTCCCGTCCGGGCGCTTGGAGCAACTCACCCATCGCGTCGAGAAACGGCAGATAAGCCTCGCCCGTGCCGTATTGTTCGACACAGCGACCACGCGAAATTAGCGGCGCAACTTGCAGCTTGCGCGCGCGGCGCAGAAATTCGTCCGAGAGTGAAGTCTTGCCGATGCCCGGCTCGCCAGTGATAAAAACGATGCGACCCGTTCCTTCGACAACTTGTTGTAGAAGACCTTCAAGCTTCCTGATTTCCAGCTCACGACCGACAAATGAAGGCGCCGAGCGATCGATCAGATCCGGATCGTAAACAATCGGAATGCCCGACCACGTGCCGGTTATCGAACTTCGCAAACTGCGCAATGCGTCAGCGATTTCGCGGCATGAGTGGTAACGTCGAGTCTTATCTTTCGCGAGGGCACGTTCGAGGATCAAATCGAATTCACGAGGTAATTCGGGTCGCAACGCGCTCGGCGGTGGCGGATCGATAGCAGCAATCGCGTGCATGATAGCGAGTGCGCTTGGACCACTAAAGGCACGTGTTCTCGTGGCGGCTTCGTAAAGCAGACTGCCGAGTGAAAAGATCTCGGACCGAACATCGAGAGGCTCGCCGCGAGTTTGCTCGGGCGACATGTATGCAGCAGTGCCGAGAACGATTCCGGGTCCGGTTAGATTCGCGGCGAGAGTCAATGCTTCACGATCGATCTCTTCGGTGCTGAGACGCACCATTTTTGCGAGACCGAAGTCAGCAACTTTCGCGACACCTTTCGGAGTGATCAAAATATTCGCCGGCTTGATATCGCGATGAATGAGTCCAACCGAATGTGCAGCCTCGAGCGCGTCGGCGACCTGAATGCCGATATCGAGCAACGACGTGAGCGGCAACGCGCCGTTGCTGGCGAGATGTGACGTCAACGTTTCGCCTTCGACAAACTCCATGACTATGAAGTCGACGCCATCGACTTCTTCGATCGCGTGAATCGTGACGATGTTTGGATGATTTAGAACGGAGGCCGACTGTGCTTCGGCGAGTAGCCTGCGCTTCGCGGTCTGATCGCGAGTGGCGTCGGGTGCGAGTAGCTTCAGGGCGACGTAGCGGCCGAGTTTCGTGTCTGCAGCCCGGTAGACCTGGCCCATGCCACCCTCACCAACTTTGTTGATTAGGCGGTAATGCAGCAGTTGACGTTCTGGCTCCACAGAACTCATCTGAATCTCCGGGGGATCTTTTTTGGACGGACGATGATATGTTTTCCAATACTAACGCGTAAAGCTGGACACAAAAGGGTCAAATCTGTGTAATCTGTGGATAAGCAGACAAGAGGCATAACTAAATGAATAAAGCAATCCTTCTACTGGCGGCGCTCGTCGTCAGTCTTCAATGCGCGAGCACGGTGCAAAAGAACGAGACCAAACGGCTCGTCTTAAACGACTGCAAGCTCGAGGGCGTAGAAGGGCAAGCGAAGTGCGGCACTCTCGAGGTCTACGAAAACCGCGCTACGAAAGGCCGGAAGATTGGAATCAATGTAGTCGTCCTGCCCGCGACCGGCGACAAACGTGAGCCCGATCCGTTGGTCTATTTCGCCGGCGGTCCAGGTTCGGCCGCCACCGAAGACGCTCCGGGGATCGTCGAGGCGTTCACGAAAGTCCGTGAGCAGCGCGATCTGTTGTTTGTCGATCAGCGTGGCACCGGCAAATCTCATCCACTGGATTGCTCGTTTTATAACCCGCAAGATCCTCAGAGTTATCTCGGTTATTTCTTCCCGCTTGAGGACGTTCGCAAATGCCGCTCGCAACTCGAAGCCAAAGCTGATCTAACGCTTTACACTACCGACATCGCCGCCGACGACATGGATGAAGTGCGCGCTGCGCTCGGCTACGAACGTCTCAATCTCTTCGGCGGCTCCTATGGAACGCGCGCGGCGCTGACTTATCTCAAGCGCTATCCAAACCGTGTGCGGACCACGACGCTTCAGGGTGTGTCGCCGGCGAACTCTTATCTTCCGAGCGATTTTCCGCAGGGTAATGAGCGAGCACTTCAAGGCATTCTCTCCGAATGTGCTGCGGATCAAACGTGCAACACTGCCTTTCCGAAACTGAAGGAAGAAACGAAGTCGCTGCTGGACCAACTTATCAAAGGTCCAGTCGAAGTCGAGGTGCCAAAAGAAGGCTCAAAGGATCGCGTCAAAGTAAAACTCTCGCGCGATCTGGTTGCGGAAGCGATTCGTTACATGATGTACAACCCCGTCGCTGCGACGCGTGTTCCATTAATCATACATGTCGCATCGCAAGGCAATTTTGCGCCTTTGGCTGAATCAGCTATCGGATATCGCAAGTTCCTTGTCGGAACAGGTAGCAATGGCATGTATCTGTCCGTCACCTGCGCCGAGGATTTGCCGTTCATTAAACCCGGAGAAGGTGAACGAATGGCGGAAAACACTTTCCTCGGCGACTACCGACTGCGCCAGCAACGCGAAGCATGCGCGCTTTGGCCGCGCGCGAATATCGCAAAGGACTATGGCGATCCGGTTCAGTCAGACGTGCCTGTTTTGATTTTGACGGGTCAATGGGATCCGGTGACGCCGCCTTCGAATGGTGATTTGGTTGCAAAGACTCTCAAAAACAGTCTGCACATCGTAGTACCGCAGGGCGCTCATGGAATCGGCGGTCTCGAGAATGTCGACTGCATCCTCCGCATCACGACAGAATTTATCCAACGCGGAACTACCAACGGCATCGATACTGCCTGCGTGAAGACTGTTCGGCGAAGACCATTTGCGCTGAAATTCCAATGAAGTGTCAGAGTTGCCAGAGTTTATTGGGTGACGACGCACAATTCTGCGGCACTTGCGGTCTGCCTACTTCGCGTCATCCGAGTGATGCCTCTACTCAGATCTACGTAAAAGAAACAAACGCCAATGAACCAAGAGCCACAGACGATGGTCACGCTCCAGATCCACGTGTCGGGCTCATACTCGATTCCAAATACAAACTGATCGAGAGTCTCGGCCAGGGAGGAATGGGCTCGGTGTTTCGTGCAGAACGTTTGCACATCGGCGATGAAGTCGCAGTCAAACTACTACATCGCGATCTCGTGCGTGAGAAGCAGGTGCTCGAGCGATTTCGTCGTGAAGCGCGCACGGCCGCGATGATCCGGCACCCGAACGTCGTGAGTATTCACGATTTTAACGACGGGACGAGTGAGGCGAGCGAGGCGTACATCGTGATGGAGTTGGTCCAGGGCGTATCTCTCGGAAACCTGCTTCGTCGCAGTGGTCGAATGCCGCAGGAGCGTGCGGTGCGCTTGATGCAGGACATTTGCGCGGGCGTGGGTGTGGCTCATCGTCAGGGACTGTTGCATCGCGATCTCAAACCCGACAATGTGATTGTCGTGCCGCCGAGTCATGAAGGCGATGAAGAAACGGCGAAGGTCGTCGACTTTGGACTTGCAAAGGTTCGCGACGTCACGGTGCAGACGGCGTTGACGCAAACGGGCGCTGTGCTCGGCACGCTCTATTACATGTCGCCGGAGCAGTGCAGCGGTGAAGAGCTTGATGCGCGCGCGGATGTTTACAGTCTCGGGGCGATGCTTTACGAGATGCTGACTGGTGCGCCGCCGTTCCGGTCAAACAACTTTGCCGGCTTGATTTCGAAACACCTGCACGAGCCGCCACCGCATTTTCCGCCGTCTCTCGGTGTGTCGCAGGGGATTGAGTCGGTCTGTATGCGGGCGCTGGCGAAGAATCGCGATCAACGGCAACCGGATGCAATCGCGTTTGGTCGCGATTTACAGAAGGGTTTGACCGCGCCGGTTAGTTTTCAGCCGACGGCTTCAGTTACAACACGACGTTCGCCGCTGCGATGGATCATTGCAGCGGCAGGTGTTTTTGTTGCACTGATGGCGATTGTTGGAGTCGGGATCGCGATTCAGTTTGGAATGAATCGGATGCAGAAGAGTCGCGATGTCGCCGAAAATGTCAATCAAATCGTTCAGACAAAGCCTTCGGAAGATCTGCGAGGAAATTGGACGGGCACATATGGTCCAATGGGCACCGCCACACGACTGACAATCAACAATCAGAACGGCAATAATTTTGATGGAGTGTTGGAACAGGCCAACATCCGCGTAGCCTTCAAAGGCACCTATGATCCGCAATCACGCACGCTGACGATGAATCAAACTGAAGTGTTAAGCGGCGAAGGCTGGAGCCTCGGCAAAGATGTTGGGAAGCTTGCGGATGATGGAAAGCAAATTAGCGGAAGCGGAACAGATCCACTCGGCGAATCGCTCGGAATAACTTATCAGTGGTCGTTCACAAGAAAATAAGCCACGGATGAACACGGATATTTTTCTTATCTGTGTTATCCGTGTAAATCCGTGGCTCAATGTTTAGTTCAGCAACTGCAACCCAAGAATCCCTTCAAGGATCGCACCGAGAATGCTGTGACTACCGTTCGAGTAGCTGCCGTAGCGTGAGCGGCTGTAGTAGCCATCCTCATAACCACGTCTGAAACCCTCACGGAAGTAGTACTGATACTCACTCAGCTCGACGTAATAACCATCGTAGCCATAGCTCGCATCCTGATAGCC
>DATEIS010000364.1:0-16012 GCA_035278765.1 Pyrinomonadaceae bacterium
GCACGTTCGATTCCGAGGAGCGCGTCGCAGTCGGCGCCTCTGACAAATACGAAGCTCGCTGTCGCATGTGCTTCGTCCCCCACGCCGATTCCCCCACCGTCCACGGCGAGTAATGTTTTAGCCACAGATTTACGCGGATGAACACTGTCTGGCAACGCAGCGCGGTCCAATCTCGTCTTAAGCCGCAAGAAGTCTTCATTAGTAACGTTCTTCTAACCACAAGTTAGTGGTCCAACGAGTGGTCTCCCCACAGTCCATTTCGCTATTCAGGAGTACGACAATGAAGTCAAAACACCTATTCGCAATTGCGTTTCTCTCTCTTTTCATCGTGGCAACGGCTCAGGATTCCCCCAAGCCGCAGCAGTCGGGCTACACGCTCTCCGGTCCATACATTCACGAAAACTTGACGGTCTTTCTGGTCCACGGGAAAGATCTCACCGACAAGACCTTTCTCACTCTTCAGGAAGCTCTGGAAGCAAAGAAGGCGCGAGTTTATGAAACCAAAGACGTAAACAAACTCGCCATTGAGAACTTCTCCAACCAGGACGTCTACGTTCAGGCCGGCGATATCGTCCGCGGCGGTGAACAGGACCGAATGATCTCGGTCGATTTTATCGTCCCGCCAAAATCCGGCCGCATGCCGATCGCTGCATTTTGTGTTGAGTCAGGCCGCTGGAATAAACGAGGAAACGAAGAAGCGGGAACGTTCAGCAGTTCTGAAAACGCAGTTGCATTAAAGGAGTTGAAACTTGCCGCGAAACGGGAAGCCTCGCAACAGGCGGTTTGGACGAATGTAAAAGTCGCCCAGGAGAAGTTGGGCCGCAACGTCGGTGGCAGCGTGGCCGACTCTGCGTCAGCGTCCAGTTATGAGTTGTCAGTCGAAAACTCAAAGGTGAAACAGACTACCGCGGAATACACTGAGGTGCTTCAAGGAATAGTGCGAGGCAAGAGCGATGTGATCGGTTATGTCTTTGCGATCAACGGTCACGTCAATAGTGCGGATGTATACGCATCACGCGCGCTGTTCATCAAACTGTGGCCCAAGCTGCTCAAGGCCAGCGCGGTGGAAGCGATTGCCGAGTTGAACAAAGATGTCGAAGTGAAACCAATCGCGAGTGAGGCGATTGAGGAATTTCTGGTCGAAGCTGAGAAGCCAAGTGCCGCGGCCAAAGAAGTGACGAAACGCGTGAAGGTGGTAACGCGAGAAGACAAGAACAACATCTTCTTCGAAACTCAGGATAGTGCGCAGAAGGATGGCTGGGTTCACCGAAACTACATCAAGAAGCAATGACCAATGACCAACTTCGCCTTCTGGTCATCATGGTCCATCCCAAAAAATCACATGGCGAGCGACTTGTTCACCTAGTCGCTCGCCATCTCCATTATGAGGACATGCACTCAGCATGCAGTCGTGAGGGATTTAGGTCGCGCGTGGGGTATTTTTCTAGCGACGCTTCAATTGTTATGACTTTAGATCGGCAAACATTTCGAAAATTTTTTTGCGAGGAATTTTGCGAGGAAGTTAGTGAGGACTTACTCGATAACACGGAAAGTATAGTTGTCGATAAACTCGTCTGCACCTGAGTCCAAAACGCCACTTAGTTTGACCTGGTAATCTCCCGGACTGAGCATTTCTCCGGTGACAGTAAACGGAACTACACGCTGCTCACCCTTTGCCTCGATCGTCAGTTCGTCAGAGATTTGTAGCGACTCGTTCTCGCGAAACAGTTCTGACTTGTAGTTTCGAAAAGTGGAATTCTTTAATTCCAACTCGAGTTTGACACGCGCGCCTTTGGGCGACACGATCACTTGTTTCGAAGTTGAACTTTCTGATCTGGAAGAACCGGGCAACAACGTAACGGTTACCACCTGAGAGTCGGTTTGCTGAACCGCACATGCTGCTCGTTTGTTTACGAGTCCCCTAACAAAGATTATTCCGACACAGGCGACGACGACGGTTAGCGCGGCCAACACGGGCCATCGGCGGAGCGGCGTGGGCAGTAAAGAGAAAGACTGGTCTATCGGTCTTTGGTGAATGTGGTGAACGGGAGTGGGAGGCTGTTCGATGTGGGCCTTTGCGTACTGTTGCAGCAGTTTGCCAAAGCGCAGGTTCTTTTGCCGTTCGGCCGTGATCAGGAAGTGACTCTCAAACTGCTGTTGCTCGAGCGGTGATAACTCGCCTGCGAGATACTGATCGATCAAATCCTCTTCAACGACCAGAAGCTCTTCGTAAACGCCCGGCTCCGTCAAAATTCGTTCTTCAAATTGCGATTTGTAATCCCCATCTAAAGTGCCCAACAGAAACTCGCGCATCTCTTGTCTTTGGAATTCGGGATTCAAATTATTCTCTCCGGGCGACGGATTCGCTTCTGCTATTTATGATTGAAAAGGACCGGTTATTTCATCACAGGGAATCTTGTATGCACTTCTCGATACATTCTTTCAGTGCTACTCGAATGCGATAAACTCTTATGCGTAACGCGTTTAAGGAAATTCCAAGCTCATCAGCGAGCGCTTTTCGCCGTTCGGCCTGCGTTCGTCCTTTAGCTCCGTAGTCCTTGAGCAACAAGTCTCGGTCTTCTTCGCTGAGTTGCGCGATACAGCGTTCCAGGCAGCGGTATTCCAGCTCGGCGCGAGCGGAATCAGCCGGCGGGGGAGGAGACTGAGGTGTTTTTCTTCTCAGATGCTCCAGGTAGATCTTATTCGCAACACCGAAGAAGTAACGTGCGCGATCGCCGGTGAAAGCGGTTTGAATCTCGTTGAGCTTGCGGGTGACACGGTTGATGGTCTCGTCAGCAAGTTCTTCAGGGTCAACACATCCGCGACCAGTGAAGATCTTGATCAGACGACTTCGAATTTGTTCGTACTTGATACCGGCCTGTTCCCGATCAGAATCAAGCCAATCAAGTAGCGCGTCGAAAGCCTCTTGCGAGAGCGACCAGTTTTTATTCATCCGGTGGCGTGGGAGCCTGGAACTCCGACGGGATCGTAAGGACCTACTTTTACTCGCAGACAGTTAGCTTATAAGAGGAAAGTCTGTCAACAATAAAACCCGTTGAGGTAGTTTTTGATTGAGAATTCGATGGCAATGGGGCAAATCGCCACACCTATCCACAGACTACACAGAATCGGCGTAATCTGTGGATGGATTTAGTGTGTGACTTTGGTCGAGTAGAGGATGCCGTACATCGCGTCTTTGTGACGTTCAAAGTCTTTGCCCTGGGCGGCAAGCATCAGGTTGATCCCCTGAACCTGTCCAAGGTACTTGCGGTACGCGAGCCATTGGAGCCGGCGATGACCATCGGGCTTTTCCGGATTGGCTTCACGGAACAGAACACCGGTGAGCCCGTCGATCTCCAGCCATTTCACTTCGTCTACTTCACCATTCTTCGCACGGCTCTGGGCCTGCTCGAACGCGGCATCAGTCGCGGCGTCGACCGGGAACTTTTCATCCATCGGCGAGATGCTGACGATCAAATTCGCTGCATCACCCCCACCTGGCGATCGCCACATAAACGACTTCGACTCATTCTCTGACTCGGTCCAATTGGGCGGGACCGTCCACGACATACCTTGTCGGTCCCACTTTGCCTGTTGACCACCGGCAAGCGCCGCAGTTTGCGCGGCGGTGGGCTGGGGCTTTTCAGCCGATCGAGAGCTTGAGCTACTCGAACTAGACGAATTGGAATTGGAACTCTTTCCATGAAATCTCTCGGAAAGATTACACAGGGAAACGGCGAACCCTAGCAGTAACAGGACCAGAATATGTTTCATGCGCAGACTTCTATTCGAAAACTCGAATGAAAGTCAATACTTGTGTTATCCTGTTTGCCTTCCCTTCTTAAACACCCCCTGATAAATAACGCGCGTAAGCGCTAACTCTTCGGAGACTGCCAATATGAAAAACACCGACGTCAGACCGCCGGTCATTATGCTTGTGTTAGCTATTTCAATCGTCGTTATTGCAGCGAGTGGTTGTGCGCGTGGTCCATCAGCTAATGCTAACCTAAACACGAATGTAAACGTTAACGTAAACGCCAATGCGACCGTCTCAAACATCAATGCCAGTACCGCTCCTTCAACCATCGCCGCACGCGAACCCGATAGTTATCGCGCGACGCTGGTTTTTAGTGCGGAGACTGAGGGAGGAGACAAAGCGATCGGCATCCCAACTTTTACTGCGGACGTTGCCAAGAGCGGAGCCGACCGCCGGCTGGCTTTCAAATTACCGGACGGATCGGATCTCATTTATCTCGAGAAAGCGGGCGTGCAATACGGAATCGCTCCGGCGCGTAAACAGTATGCGGAATTGACGCCCGAGGCGACTGGATTTCAAATTCACAAGCTGATGACTCCGGGTCAAGTGGTGGCGTACCTCGATAGACTCAAAGGCATCGAATTCGTCGGCGAGGAACAACAGAAGGGTAGAACAGCGTTAAAGTATCGTTACGCGCGCACTGCTCAAACGCAGACTTCTGCAGGCGAAGTCAAAACGGAATCGTTTATCTACGTCGACAAAGACACGGGACTGCCGCTTCGCGCGGAACTTTTTGGTGAAGCCAGCGGTAATGTTCAGGGAGTCAAGGGCGCCTCAATTGTCGCTGAGATGCAGAATATTTCGACGACTGTTGATCCAACTCTTTTCGAAATTCCGCCGGGCATGAACAAAGTTCCGGAGGCGCAGGTTAGAGCGCAGGTGAACGCCGTGACGAATACTGTGGCAGCAGTGCTGAGAACTCTGCTGATGAACATGAATACAGCGCCACCGCCATCGTCGTCACCGACAGCATCACCAACAGTGTCACCAGCGACGAGTCCGAGTCCAAGATAGTAAAGGTAAACAGATGAGATACGTTGTCATACTCCTCGTTGGAATTTTGGTTGGCGGCGGTGCTGCGGTCTTTTTCCTCGGCACACCGCCGGCGAAAGCGGTGCCGGGACAACCAGTCCAGGCGCCAGACCAGGGAGGGAATCCGCCGGGCACGGTGGTCGTTGCTCTGGAACAGAGTTTCGTGGATGCCGTGCTCGCGACAACATTCAGCGGACTCGGTACGCCGACGTTTCAGTTGGGCCAGACTCAAAGCAGTGGCGAGCGTGTTGAGAACGCTGCATTGCAGGGTGGCTGCGCAAACACGATAACGCTTCTAGCCGAGGGTAGTGGCGCCAAGACCGGCGTGCAGTTTCGCAACGGAAATATCAACGCGCCACTCGCGTTTACGGGGAGCTACAATCTCGCCGGCAGTTGTATGCAGTTCAAGGGCTGGGCCCAAACGACTATCAAGTTGTCTTTCGACCAGGAGAAGCAGACTGTTTTCGGTTACGTGAATGTTGACGGCGTTAATCTGGAAGGCGTGAATCCGGTCGCGAACAGCTTTGTCACTGTGTTTGTCCAGGGGGCCATCAATCAGAAAGTGAATCCACTGATTCTGGTGGCCGAGCCACAGCTTTCTTTAATGATTCCAGTCAAAGCAAGTAATGGGGCAGTCAAAGCGCGCGCGAAAGATGTGCGCGCCGAGATTCTCGATGGTTCCCTCAAACTGCATTTGACGTATGAATTCAGTGGGGTGAAGGATCAGGGGACGTAGAATCTGTGGATGAGGTTGCAGATGCGGCCAGCAACCGTTGTCTTTCGAAGTGTTCTGCAATCTCTTCCGCAGTTTTTCGCCCAACGAAAGGAATTAACTCGTTAACTCCTGCGCGCGAGATGCGTTGAATCGAACCGAAGTGACGCAATAGTCTTCCTTTGCGTTTATCTCCCACTCCAGGAATTGCAGTCAGTTCCGAAGTAAAGTCTCTCAACTCACGTCGCTTGCGATGATAAGTAACAGCGAAACGGTGCGTTTCATCGCGCACCATTTGCAGGAGACGCAGTATCAGCGAGTGTGAATCGAGATAAATCGGCTCGTCTTCACGGCCTTTCATCAGCAGGTACGCAACATCGTTGTGTCGTTGCGGCGGCTTAACGATTCCGACCATCGGAATCGCTTCGAGACCGAGTTCACTCATCGCACTCGCCGCTGCATTCAGTTGCGCTTTGCCACCATCGATCATGATTAGATCGGGCAGTGGCTTTCCTTCTTCAAGTAGCCGGCGATAGCGTCGCGTCACCACTTCATGCATCGACGCGACGTCGTTTGCGCCTTCAACACTTCTGATTCTGAACTTGCGATACTCTGCACGATTCATCTTGCCGTTGTCGCAGACAACCATACCGGCGACATTCTCGGCGCCCTGGATGTGTGAGATGTCAAACGACTCGATGCGCGCGGGAAAATGCGGCAGCTCGAGAGTTTCCTGTAACTCTTCGAGCACACGCTTCATATCCGGTTTGAGAATCCGGAAGCGTTGTTCAAAAGCGAGCTTGGCATTCTTGTCGACGAGATCGATCATGTCGCGCTTCTCGCCGCGTTGTGGATCGAAGATTTTTACACGACGGCCTTTTCGTTTCGTGAGGGCTTTTTCGAGGAGCTCGCGATCGTTGAAATCGACCGGCACGTTGATCTCGCGCGGAACGTAATCCGACGCGTAGTATTGCGAGAGCACGTCGCTCAGAAACTCCGCCGGATCAAAAGCATCTTCAGACAAGTCTTCCCAGAAGAATTCTCGACGACCGACGATATTTCCTTCACGCATCGTGAAGAGTTGCAGTGCGAGGCGTTGTCCTTCACGGTAGTAACCAAAGATGTCGATGTCGCTTTCGGAAGTGGTCGCCATCTTCTGTTGTTCCGAAAGCCTGTTTACAGTCTTGCGCAGATCTCGATACTTCGCGGCGAGCTCGTAATGCATTGCGTCTGACGCTTCATACATGCGCGCTTCAAGTGCGTCCGCAAGCTCTGTGTTGCGTCCTTCGAGAAGCAGTCTTACGTCGCGCACTGCTTCCTGATACTGTTCCGGCGTGCACAGTCCCTTGACGCACGGACCAAGGCATCGTTTGATGTGATACTCAAGACACGGGCGCGGCGCCTTGCCGTCAATCTCGATATCGCACGTGCGCAACTGAAACGTTCTGTTGATCAGATCGATTGTTCGGCGCGCCAGACTTGCCGGCAGAAATGGACCAAAGTAAAGTGCGCCGTCACGTTGAATGCGACGCGTGATCACCACTTTTGGAAACGGCTCGTTGATGGTGAGTTTCAGGTGGGGGTACGACTTGTCGTCCTGGAGCTTGATGTTGTAACGGGGCTTGTGTTGTTTGACGAGCGACGCTTCCAGAATTAATGCTTCAACTTCGTTGTCGGTAACAATGAACTCGAGATCTGCGATTTGACCTACGAGGGCGTCAGTTTTCCGGTCGAACGGCCGGGCACGAAAATACGAGCGAACACGACTGCGCAGATTCTTTGCTTTTCCGACATAAATCACCTTTCCGGCTGTGTCTTTGTGTAAATACACGCCGGGAGAAGTCGGAATTTCCTTAAGTTTCTCTTCGATATTCACTTTGTTTCGATGCTATTTTAGCTGAGGAGAATGCAATTTCCACTTACCCCTCCCGCAAACAGACCGTTTGATGCCGTCGGCTTTGGACTTAACGCCGTCGATCACCTGATCGTGGTGCCGGAATATCCTGCCTTCGATACAAAGATGCGACTGCTCGACCACAAGCAGTCCGCCGGAGGCCAAACTGCGAGCGCGATGGTGGCGTTGCGCCGTCTGGGATTGAAAACGGCTTACGCAGGGCGTTTCGGATCTGACCAGGCTGGCCTCTTCGGTTTCCAGACATTGAAAGACGACGACGTAAATATCGATTACGCGGAGATCGTCGAAGGCGCGCGAAACCAGATTGCGTTTATAACGATCGATGGGCGCAGCGGCGAGCGGACGATTGTTTGGGACCGCGATGACCGACTGGCTTACAAGCGTGAAGAAGCGCCGGCGGAGTTTGGCAGACTTGGAAGAGTGTTGCACCTCGATGCTCACGATCCGCCTGCGTGTGTCGCTGTCGCACAAGCTGCGCGTGAAACCGGAACGATTGTGTCCGCTGACATCGACAACGTTTACGAAGGACTCCCCGAACTTCTACCGCTCATCGACATTATGATCGGCTCGAAAGAGTTTCCGCGACGAGTGACGGGCGTTACAGATCCACGCGCCGCGCTCGTGGAGTTGAAGAACCGTTTTGGTTGTGCGCTTGTTGGAATGACGATCGGCGCGGCGGGCGCGGTCGTTTATCACGAAGGAGCTTTTATCGAATCGCCGGGCTTCGAAGCGCCCGGTGGTTGCAAGGACACAACCGGCGCCGGCGATGCCTTCCACGCCGGCTTTCTCTACGGATTTCTCAACGGCGAAGACATAGAAACGAGCATGAAACTCGGCAACGCCGTCGCGGCGATCAAATGCAGTGCCCTCGGCGCCCGCACCGCCTTGCCGACGAAACCCGAACTCGAACAATTTTTAGCCGAACTGTAGGGGCGGCCCTCCGTGGCCGCCCCTACAGTTACGCCCAATGCTTCGTTATAATCCCGGCGCAATTCCGTTGTTCTAACCTCAGAGGGAAAAATGAAACTCATTTTAATCGCAGCGACTCTGCTGCTCTTGATCTCGATTCCTACTCAACAATCCACCGCCGACATCGTTTTCAAGAACGGCAACGTCTACACCGCGAACGACAAGTCGGCAAAAGCACAGGCAATCGCAGTCAAGGGCGACAAGATCGTCTTCGTCGGCACGAACGAAGCCGCACAGAAATTCGTCGGCACCAACACGCGCGTTGTCGATCTAAAAGGCAACACAGTGCTGCCGGGATTCACTGACTCGCACCAACACCTCTCTGGCGTCGGCCAGCGCGAGATGACTCTCAATCTCGAAGGTACCACCAGCCTCGAAGATCTTCTGGCAAAAGTGAAAGCACGAGTGGACCAGGCGAAACCCGGAGATTGGATCACAGGTCGCGGCTGGATCGAGACACATTGGAAACCGCCCGTTTTTCCGACGCGTTCGGACCTCGACAAAGTGTCGCCGAACAATCCTGTGATCCTCGGTCGCGCTGATGGCCACGGCGCCGTTGCAAACAGTGCGGCACTAAAACTGGCAGGCGTCGACAAGTCCACTCCGAATCCCTTCGGCGGCGAGATCTCAAAAGACAAAGAAAGCGGCGAGCCCAACGGCATGTTGCTCGATAATGCGCAGGGATTGGTCCGCAGACATGTTCCACCAACGACACGAGCGGAAGCAGAACGCGCGGTCGAGCTCGGAGTAAAAAGAAATATCGAACTCGGCTGGACGCAGATTCAGGACGCCGGCGGCAGCTTCGCCGAAGTCGACATCTTCAAAAAACTCTACGCCGCGGGAACGATCAAACTACGCATCTACAAATCGGTCTATGGACCAGGACCCAACGCCACTCGTTTGATCAACGAAGGTCCAATCATCGGTGAATTTGGAAATCGTCTGACAGTCAGATCGATCAAAGTCGTTTCTGATGGCGCACTCGGTTCACGCGGAGCGGCGTTGCTCGGGCCGTATTCAGATGCTCCCGACACTTCCGGTTTTCTGACAGTAAAAGTCGAAGACTTGCGGCCTATGCTTGTAGACGCGTTGCGCAAAGGCATTCAAGTCGAAACACACGCGATCGGCGACAAGGCAAATCGTTTCATACTCGATGAATATGAAACCGCGTTGAAAGCTGTGCCTGCGTCGGAAAGAAAAGTTGCTGATCCACGATGGCGTGTTGAGCATGCGCAGATTGTGAATCCGGCTGACATTCCGCGTTTTGCGAAACTCGGAATCATCCCGTCGATGCAACCGTCGCATGCGATCGGCGATCTTTTCTTCGCGCCGAGTCGGCTCGGCGTCGGACGTCTGGCCGGTGCGTATGCGTGGGAGAGTTTTATCAAGTCGGGCATAGTCGTTCCGGGGGGATCTGATGCGCCGGTCGAACGTGGCGAACCAATGATCGAGTTTTACGCCGCGGTCGCGCGCAAAGATCAGAAAGGATTTTCCGGCGAAGGTTGGCATCCGGAAGAAGCCGTGACTCGGGAACAAGGACTCAAGATGTTCACGATCTGGCCCGCGTATGCGGCGTTCGAAGAAAAGCTACGCGGCACGATTGAGGTTGGAAAACTCGCAGACTTAACCATCCTCTCTGCCGACATCATGACGATTCCAGCGCCTGAAATTTTGAAAACGCGCTGCGTGATGACGGTGATCAATGGCGAAATCGTTTATGAGGCTTCATAGGTCGAACCCAGTGAACTACAGAATTATCAGCAGCTTCGTCATCGTCTTCCTATGGCTCAGTTGCACCTCACTGGCCCAAACACGAAATCAAACGGTGCTCCTACACGTTCGTGTAACCGATCCCAACGAAAAAGCCGTGCTCGATGTACCGCAGGACAGGTTTCAGGTTACAGAGGACGGCGTTCCACAAAAGATCACGTTGTTCATGAACAAGGAGATTCCGCTCAGCTACGGTTTGGTAATCGACGCCTCTGGCTCAATGCGTTCACAACTTAACCAGACAATGGACGCCGCAGGAAGGATTGTATTAAGCAATAGATCGTCTGATGAAACCTTCGTTGTGCGATTTGTCAGCAGCGACAAGATCACTGTTGAGCAGGAACCAACCTCAAACAAAGCGGCATTGTTCAAAGCTCTCGCTGGCTTTTATGTCGAGGGTGGAGCTTCGGCCGTCGTGGATGCTGTTTATCTGAGTGCACAAAAGTTGACGGAACAGAAGGATGCGGACGAGTTACGGCGTCGTATTCTAATCCTTGTGACCGACGGCGAAGATCGAGCCAGCTTTTACAAACAAGACGAGTTGTTTCAACTACTAAGTGCGAACAACATTCAGGTCTTTACCATCGCCCTGACAAAAGATCTTCAGCCCGATGGCCGCGACAAAGCTATCAAGCTGTTGAAGAGGCTGGGGGTTGATACAGGCGGGCGCACATATTTCCCAACTTCAAAAACAGATATCGCACGCATTGCCGGTGAGATTATCAACGACATAAGAATGCAATACGTGATTGGATATGAGCCCTCGGCTGACAATTCGCGCAATCAATTTCACAAAGTTCAAGTATCTATTAGTGAAAACCCAAACGAGGAAAAGCGTGCGGCAATCACACGCGTGGGTTATCAAAGTCCAAGAAAGTAAACATTATGCCCACCACATCGGCAGTGAATAACCTCAACAAGGATCGTCGCGATTTTCTGTCTCTCGCGGGCAAGGGTCTTGGCCTCGCGGCACTCTCGACTCCAACCATCGGCGCGTTGCTGAAAAGAGTCGAAGCTGCCTCGCGAAGTGTGGCGCATCTGACGCCGGAACAAGTCGCGATGGACGAAGACTACTGGTCCATCATTCAGAATTCGTTCTCGGTTACGCGAGGGATTGTGAATCTCAATAACGGCGGCGTCTCGCCGAGTCCGCGCATCGTCACCGAAGCGCTCGTTCGTTACATCTGGCAGCAGGAAGACGCAACTGCGTATACGATGTGGCAACTACTCGAGCCGCAGTCAGAAACTATTCGCACTGGTTTGGCTGAGATGTTTGGTTGCGATCGCGAAGAGATTGCGATCACGCGCAACGCGTCCGAGTCCCTCGAGATCCTTTTGATGGGGATGGATTTCAAACCGGGCGACGAGATACTCACGACGACGCAGGATTATCCGCGCATGCTGACCACCTTGCGACAACGCGAGCGTCGCGAAGGTCTCGTGTTGAAGATGGTGAAGATTCCGATTCCACCAAAGAACCTGAACGAGATCACGGCAGCTTTTGAAAAAGGAATCACCAGTCGGACGAAACTCATTCTCGTTTCGCATCAAGTGAACATTACCGGCCAAATCACTCCGGTGAAAGCGATTTGCGAAATGGCGCGTGCGAAGGGAATCGAGACGATTGTTGACGGCGCGCATTCGTATGCGCAGTTTGACTTCAAACAGAAAGATCTTGGCTGCGATTATTTTGGGACGAGTCTACACAAGTGGCTTTATGCGCCGAAGGGCAGCGGATTGCTTTTTGTGAAGCGCGACAAGATCGAGAAGCTTTGGCCCTTGATGGCGGCTGAGTCGAAGCAAGCCAACGACATACGGAAGTTTGAAGAAATCGGCACACACTCCGCGGCGCCCCGGCTCGCGATTGGTGAGGCAATGCTGTTTCACAATGGTCTCGGCGGCAAACGAAAGGAAGCGCGATTGCGATACTTGTCGCGCTACTGGATGAACCGTCTGAAAGACGTGCCAAAGGTTGGTTTCAACACGTCGTTTGATCCAAATCAGTCGTGCGCGATCGCGAATGTGAAGATCGAAGGCATCGATCCGACGGCGATTGGCAGTTACCTCTTCAATAAACATCGCGTTTTCACGACGCCCATCGTCCACGAAGAATTCAAGGGCATCCGCATCACCCCCAACGTTTACACCACCCTCGGCGAGCTCGACCGCTTCTGCAACCTGATGGAGTCAATCGCCCGGAACGGCCTCCCAACGTAGTCCGTATAGATCAGTGTAATCCGCGGCTAATATTGCTAGAATGCTTGCGGCTTGGAGGTCCTACGGGATAAATGGAAGTCTTACTCGCAGAAGAATTTGGGTTTTGTTTTGGCGTCGAACGCGCCGTCGAGATGGTGGAAGAGGCAGTTGAAGAGGGCGTGCGCCCGATTCGCTCTCTCGGCCCGCTAATTCACAACGCACAGGAAATGGAGCGACTCGGCGCCCGCGGCGTTTCGACCATCGATTCACCTGAAGAAGCTGACGCCGACACGATCGCTGTGATCCGTGCGCACGGTGTCACGCCGCAGGTCCAGCGCGAACTGGAAGGACGCGCTGCCAAAGTCATAGATGCCACGTGCCCGTTTGTAACTCGCGTCCAGCATCTCGCCGAACGAGCCGCGCGACAGGGACGTGATGTCGTCGTTGCCGGGAATCCGGATCATCCGGAAATGATCGGCGTCGTCGGCTACGCACCCAAAAATACTTACGTGGTGCGTGACGCAGGCGAGGTAGCCTCGCTTCCGCCGCTCCGATCTCCACTGGTCGTTTCGCAAACCACGATCAAGTTACAGACTTTTTTGGAAGTTGCGGAAGCGGTGCGTGAAAAGGCTGATACTGAACCGCAAGTCGTCAACACCATTTGTTCCGCCACTCGCGATCGACAGGATGCAGCACGTGCGCTCGCCGGCCAGGTTGATGCGTTTTACGTGATCGGCGGTCGTCACTCTTCAAACAGCGTCAAGTTGTTAGCTGTTTGCCAGGAACAATGCGCCCGGAGTTTTCTGATCGAGACTCCAGCAGAGATCAACCCGGCTGATTTGAAGGGCTTGAAGAAAGTTGGCGTGACGGCTGGTGCTTCGACTCCAAACTGGCTAATCGATCAAGTCGTCGAACGACTCCATCAAATCTCGTCCGCCTGATCAAGAGCGTTAACGATCTGACGGGCTTCTTCTGATCCATATTCAACAACTTGTCGTCGAAGAGCTGCGCGCGCCGTATCCGAATCAATCGGATCGTTGAGTAATGCGGCGAGCACTGAGATCGGGCAACGAGCGAGCGCTTCATTTGCCAGTTCACGAACGACGAGGTCTTCGGACCGCGCGAGTTCGCAGATCTCGCTGGGCGGAAAGCGTGAAGTCAGTGCGTCAGCAAGAGTGTCGATGCGTCGATAGTCTCTTTGCATTTGCGCGCGACTGACGAGTTGAGTGAAGACTTCCGCTGATTCGGTTTTCTCCAGCAATACAGCCGCAAGAGTATCAGCAATCGATTTGAGCTTGCCGTTTTTTTCCGGGTCGAGAGCGTCGGTCTTTTCTGCCACACGGTCGTCGAGCGCGGCCAGAAATCGGCTAAGTTCAATGTCTGCACGCGCGTCATAGTGAAAGTTGCGCACCGATGGAGTGCCGGTTGAGGCGGCCTGTAACGCACGTTCCACCAGGCCGCGTGTGGCGGGGCGTAACTCGGACCAGACCGTTGCAATCCGACCACCGAAATCGTCGATGATGAGAGGTGAAGGCATAAAACGGCGTACTATACGAAATATATGTCCTATAGGTCCAATAGGACTTATCGATCAGCTTGCGAGATTGTGATCCTTGATCTCCGCTATCGTCGGGAATGGAATCTTCACGATCTGGCCATTTGCGACCTCGATCTTTACGCTGGGAGTGGTGAGAGCCTGGGTGGTTTTCATGCTCCGAACTGTGCCACGCACACGCCGGCCGTCGGTCGTAACGATCTCCACATTGTCCTTGCCATAAAGTGGTTGCAGAGCCGCGAGTGCCTTGGTGATTTCCACGATTCGTCCCTCCCTGAGGCCGTATTGAACTAGGTTCAGATATTGCCCTTTATGTGGCAGGAAGTCTATCCGCGGTGACCGATGCAACCGGAAAACATTATTTGGCGTATAGAACCTGTCCGTGTATTCTTTGTTCAACTCTAACGATAGGTGATCCTCCGATGTCGGATTCAGAAGTGTCAATGCCCATGGCCACAGCGGCAAATCAAACGATTTGTTCGAACTGCCATTCCACAATGCCATCTGAACTCCGTTTCTGTCGCAATTGCGGTTTTCGTCTCACGTCCGAATTTGGAGGCTACACCGCAACCGACGTCTCGGGGCCTGTCGGCCCTTCAGCTCCGGCGAAGAAAAAACGGCGCCTGAGCGGAATGTCGTGGATCTTCGTTGGGTTGCTGGTGTTTTTCGTCGTTGCTGCCGGTTTCACTGCGCTGGTGGCTCCGTTGCGAAACAGCACGGTTGTCAACCGCGCACCCGTGGTTAAGGCCGTCGTCGGTGCTCGTTTCGATCAGACGGACGAAGGCGTGGTTTTAGAAAGCGCGAGCCTGCCGAACGGACCCGCAGACAAAGCCGGTTTGATTGGCGGTGATGTCATCCTTAGTTTCGACGGTCAGAAGATCGAAAACGAGGACCAGCTTCAGGATCTGATGACGAAGACAATAATCGGAAAGACCGTTGATGTTGAATACTCCCGAGACGGCGAAAAGAAAGTAGCTAAACTAACTACTATTTCGCAGGACGACGAGCGAAAGTTGAACCGCGAGTTTGAGAATCGTAAAGAGGGCCGCGCTCAATTCGGTTATGAGGACGGCGATGCCGAGCGAGTACCCGTTCCCGGAATGAATATTCATGGCGTGAAACTGGGAACGATCCTGCGCAGTCGACCGGCTGATTTGGCGGGCATCAAAGAGGGCGACATCGTTATCGAATTTGACGGTGTGCCGATTCGAACCAGTGATGAGTTTCTGATGCGTGTGCGTCGCGCTCAGCCTTACAGCACGGTGAAGTTAGTGGTGATGCGTGCTCCAGTTGACCCTAATGCGCCACCGCCGCCGAGTGATGAGGAGGAAGCTCCAAAGGAACTCAAACAACCGGGTGAATCCAAACCGCTTCAGAAACTGGAAATCCCGGTAAAGCTAGGAAAACAATAATCAATCTGTCGTTATCGGCGTAGATCTGTGGCCTGAAACGTAATCGCGTAACCGCGCCTCCATCTCCTTTTTCACATCGTCGCGTTCTTCTTCTGTTTCGTCCGCTTCAAACGTCTCAAACAACGCGTACTGAGTTTGAGCCAGCAATCGTAACTCCCACGCTTCGCGGTTGTTGTGCGAGGAACGCGAAAACCACAGGGCATCAAATCCGGCGTCAATAACCGGCACTTTGTTCAGTAGTTCGACCTCCTGCGAATTAAACTCCGCGCGGGTCGCCGGTTGTAGAAGCGCACTGCGCAACTCCCATCCATGTTTGCGATAGGTTGCGACCAATTCGAGAAAAAGATTGGCGGTTTTCATATCCACAGATTACACAGATCATGAAAATCTGCGTAATCTGTGGAGTGAGTAGTTGACCGTCGCAATCGGCGCCCACTATCATCGTTTGTGCTTTCAACTCTGATTTTGCTCGTGATCTGGAGAACTGTTGCAAGCGGGGCGATACCAGTACTGAAGAACATGTCAACACAGCCAATGTCGTCCAACGCTAGTCGGGAATCCCACGACGCGAACGAATCATCAACTCCTTTCTACGAAGCGCTTGCGAAGGCACTCAAAAAGCGAAAGGCGAAAC
>DATEIS010000365.1:0-3487 GCA_035278765.1 Pyrinomonadaceae bacterium
CATTTGCTTGCAGCGTACCCTTTCCGTATAATTCACAGCTTGCTCGAAGGCACGGGGTCTCGTCCGGTGGGTTCGCGCCCACTTTTTCTTTTGGACGAGAAACCCTCAGAAGGTGGCAATGGCTAACGAATCGATTGAACCAAGGGTTCAGGAGCTAGCTGAACGGGTCGCAATCGACCACGGCCTCGAGCTGGTTCACGCCGAGGTCGCCGGCCCCGAGAACAAGCCGATTGTTCGTATCTTCATTGATAAGCCGCAGGGTGTGACCCACGAAGATTGCTCGGATGTCAGCAATCACCTCGGGACGATTCTGGACGTTGAAGACTTTATTCACGCGCCCTACACTTTGGAAGTTTCGTCGCCGGGAATCGAGAGAGGCCTGTACAAACGCGCCGATTTCGAACGTTTCACCGGTAGCAAAGCGAAAATGAAGACGCGGCAGCCGATTGACGGGCAGCGTAATTTTCGCGGTCGTTTGCTGGGATTGGACGGCGACGACGTGCTTTTTGAAGATCGAACGAATGGGCAGGTGCGTGTTCCTCTGGATGTAATAACCAAAGCGAACCTGGAAGTGGATGTAGAAGAGGAACTACGCCGCTCTGGAAATTAACAACTGAATAGGCTCAACGACGCGGAATGCTCCGACGCCGAGCCAACTGGAATAGAGAGACTAAATGAGTTCATCGATCGCACAAAATATCGAGGCACTTTGTCAGGAACAGGGTATCGACCGTGACCTCGTGATCGAAGCAATGAAGGAAGCCGTGCGTGCGGCTGCCAAGAAACAGTTTCGATCTGGCGAAGATATTCAGGTCGACTGGAATGCCGACACGGGCATCGAGCTTTCGGCCTCGAAAGTCGTTGTTGACGAAGTCGAAAACCCCGCCACTGAACTCTCTATTGTAGAGGCTCGCGAACTTGCCGGAGACGAAGTTGAGCTAGGCGACGCCCTTCTCCTTCCGCTGCCGATGGAAGAACTGGGACGCATTGCGGCCCAAACAGCCAAACAGATCCTCTTTCAAAAGGTTCGTGACGCCGTTCGCAGTAACGTTTACGAGCAGTACATCGACAAGATCGGCGACCTCGTCAACGGATACGTCAAACGATTTGAACGCGGAAACATCATCGTTGACCTCGGCAATCTCGAAGCGATTCTTCCCCGCTCGCAGCAATCGCGCGGCGAACAGTGGAATCAGGGCGAGCGCATTCGCGTTGTCATAAACAACGTGTCGAAAGAGTCGAAAGGTCCGCAGGTTGAGGTTTCCCGCACGTCGCCCGAACTCTTGCTGCGGTTGTTTGAAATGGAAGTGCCGGAAATCTACGACGGCACGGTCGTGATCAAATCGGCTGTTCGCGAACCAGGCGAGCGCGCCAAAATCGCCGTCATGTCGAATGAACGTGACGTGGATCCTGTCGGCGCCTGCGTCGGTATGAAAGGTTCACGCGTACAGGCGATCATCCGCGAGTTACGCGGCGAAAAGATCGACATCATCGAATGGTCCGACGAACCTTCAGTATTTGCCGCCAACGCACTATCTCCCGCGAAAGTTAATCAGGTCAGAATCACCGACATTGAAAACCGCCAGATGGAGGTCATCGTTAACGAAGACCAACTCTCGCTGGCAATCGGCAAGCGCGGACAAAACGTTCGCCTCGCCACCAAACTCGTCGGTTGGAACATCGACATTCGCAGTGAGGAAGAAATCAAGCGCGAAGTCACCGAACAGATGGGTGCGCTCATTGCTTCCGGCGAAGCAGTTCCGCTTTCAGTTATCGAAGGCGTCACTGCTCAACAGGCTGAAGCACTTGCAGAGCACGGCATCAACGATATTGACGCCCTCGCACAGACTAATGTCGACGACCTGGTCGAGTTCCTCGATCTGAGTTTGGACGAAGCGGAAGTGATCCTCGAGGCAGCTCGCGCAGTTATTGCATTGCGCGATCGGAGTCTTGGTGAAGGCACAGGGGAAGCGGTGGAAGAACAGCACGCAGTCTCGGCTGAGTTTGACGAGTCGATCGATGAGGAAGTGCAACCGTCTCCCGAGAGTACTGCCGAAGGCTACGATGAAGCGGTCGAAAACGGTGTGCCTTTCCAGGCTGAATCTGAAATCAATGCGTGGGGATCGGCTGACCCAGTCTCGTTGACTGAGGCGGAACCCATTCCAGCCGACGAGATCGCTTTGCAGGAAGCAGGTCGCGACTTGCGGCCCGACACAATTACACCATCTCCCGACATAACTTCTTCAGGCGTCGAGGCCTTCGAACACATCGAGGAAACGGCGCTGGAAGTTTTGGCGGAAGATGAAGAATTCGCTTCTGAGGCCTCGGCCGACGAAGCAGAAGAATCGACTCCCGCAGTTTCGGAAGAGGCTGCATCAGGCGGGAGCGTGGACGACGATGAGAACCACTGATGCAGCCAAATAGTAACAACGCAAATGCGCTCGCTTTGGGCGGTTTGTGTTGCCCGCTTCGCCCCTACTGTCAGGCGTTGAACTTCTGATCGACGCTTAGGTGGTTGGGCTGCGGTTCCCAATCACTTAGGTCGGCTTAGACGCAGCAAGAAGCGTCGAGAAGGAGTGCATGACAGTTTCCTCTAAAGTTCGTATTTACGATCTCGCCAAAGAATTAAAGCTCGACACGAAACGACTCATTGAAGAAGTGCGTCGCGAGGGCGTTGACGTCAGCGTTCCATCCAACTCAGTCTCGAAAGAGCTCGCTGAGAAGATCCGGAACAAGTACTTCCCCAAGAAGGAAACGACCGTCAAACGCGCTGTCAAAGTCGTTAAGCGCGCGGTGCTGCCGACTCCGGAAGCGCCAGTAGCTGAGCCCGAGCCGGAGGTTCACGAGCCTGAACCGGAAGACGCGCCACTAGCGCCGGTCGCGGCCGAGCCAGTCGAAATGCCAGCCGCACAACCTGCGGCGCCGGCAGCGAAGCCGCCTGTCACCAGCACCAGGTTGGTGAAGAAGTTGGCTCCTGCCGCTCGTGCGGAAGCTCCGGTAATTGAGGAAGTCGCGCCGCCCTCTGTGGTGGAACCGCCGGCAGTTGATGAGCAGCCGATCATCGAAGAAGTGATCATAGCGCCCGAAGTTGTGGCGCCGACCAATGGCGCTGAAGCGAAAGTCACTCCGGCGCCGGCTGCGCCTCGGCCGCCCATGCCGCCTCCGCCTTCGAGACAAGTCAGAGTCTTACGACCAACAGCAGCAGCGCTGAACGCAGGTATTAGACCTGGTGAACGTGCTCCTGCGCCCGCACCGCCGCCGGTGGCGCCACCGAAGGAACGCGAACGGACACCTGAGCGACCTGATCGCGGCGGCAGGCTGCGCGAGCGGCCATCACTACCGCGAGCAGAGCGTCTGGGGACACCGGGTGAGACTGCGACACCGCAAACCACCTACATTCCGCCTCCCGACGCCGGACGCCGTCGTTCACGACGCAGCAGTCCGCGCGGCGGTCGAAAGATTGAGGGCAAGGCCGGGAGGTTTGATA
>DATEIS010000366.1:0-13001 GCA_035278765.1 Pyrinomonadaceae bacterium
GCCCGTGGTTTTGAAAGAGTGTTCGCGTAACTCGAGACTGTCGTTTCTTGAACCCGTTAACAAGCCACGGGCGGCCACGGAGGGCCGCCCCTACAGTACGTTCCGCAGCGTCTATTGATGTAAAGAAGCACAAAAAGCTGAAAGATTCGCTACAGCCGGCGGTGGCATTGTCTTTGCCAAGCAAGCCGAAGGTGAGGATGCGAACGGTTAAGCTTCATTCGAAAACAACACTGCTAAGCTCCGTGCTAACAGTCGCCATGTTGATCGCGGCGCTCGCCGTCACGAGTGCAGCAATCGCCAACATCGAGCGCACTGACGACCAAACCCTGGCCGAAACGCAAGCCCGCGATCTCGCACAACACATCAGCGACATCGGATCGCGCGACCCGGACGCAGTCACGCGCGCCGCGAACCTGATCAAAGGCTCGCGACCCACAATCATTAGCGTGAGAGTCTGGCAACTGTCAGGCGGAGAATTCACGGAAAAGACCGCCGCGTACGGCAGCGAGCCGGCGACGCCCATTCCCGAGAACACGAAGAACGAACTCCGTCATGGCCCCGGTCCAACCGTCGTCAACGCAAACCAATCTCTTTATCGCGCCTTCGCAGTCATTCTCGAGAACGGCCGGCCGAGCGGCGCCGTCGAGATCGTCCAACGCTTCGACAACATCTGGGTGGTGGCGTTTCGGTATTTAAAGAGCGTCATCTGGATGTCGTTGATCGCAATTGGACTCGTCCTCGTCGGCACGTTTTTCTTATTCCGGCAAATGCAACTGACGACAAAACTCGAAACCGAACAAGGCATCCTGCGCGATCGCGTTCGCGACGCCACCATCGAACTTGAGAAACGCAATCAACAGCTTCAGGAAACCAACCTCGAGCTCTGGCGCACCAACCGCCGCATGAATGAACTCGGCCGCCTTGCCGCAGCAGGTCAAACAGCCGCGCACTTCGCACACGAAGTCGGCACGCCGCTCAACCTGATTAGCGGTCACGTCCAGTTGCTCAAATCGGATCTGGATCGCGATCCCCGAGACGCCGAATCACGGATACGCACGATCAGCGCTCAAATCGAACGTATCGAACGAATTGTGCGCCGCATGCTCGACAAAACGAGGTTCGAAACTGAACTCGCGCCACTCGATCTCAATTCAGTTTTGCGCAAACTGTGCGATGCGATGTCGCCGGCATTTGATAAACGCGACATTCACCTTGTTGAGGTCTTTGCCGATAATCTGCCTCTCATCGCCGGTTCATCCGATCGATTGCAGCAGTTGTTCCTGAACCTGATTAACAACAGTCTCGACGCAATGCCGGATGGCGGTGAGATTCAGATTCAAACATTGATCGAAGGCAAACAAGCCAAGACGCAACGCGTTCTGGTCGACTTCATCGACACCGGAATGGGGATGACTCCCGAGGTGATGAGTCACATCTTTGATCCGCTCTACACGACGAAAGATCGGGGCCATGGCACGGGCCTCGGCTTAGTGATCGTCAGTCAAATCGTTTCTGAGCACGGCGGCAAGATCGAAGTGAAAAGCGAGCTCGGAAAAGGCACGCGCTTCCGCCTGACGTTCGCGGCGATTCCGAACGACGTGCCGGTAGTCGTGGAAGATTATGAACCTGAGTTGGAAGTAGGTATTCACTAGATGAAACACATTCTTGTTGTCGATGACGATCAGGATTCGTGCGACTTGCTGCGTGAGATCTTCTGCGCCGAAGGATGGCACGTCGACACCGCGCTCAGCCCTTCGCAGGCGTTCAGTGTCGCGGAAAAAGAGAAGATCGATCTGGTTGTCAGTGACGTGAATCTCGAAGCAAACCAATCGGGACTGGATTTACTAAAAGACCTGCGCGCGCAGTGTCCGGTAATTCTGGTCACGGGATTCGGCACACTCGACTCGGCCGTCGAAGCAGCCCGCGAAGGCGCGTGGGATTTCATTTCGAAACCATTCAAGGTTCAGGAAGTTGTCGCGATTGCACGACGCGCTCTCGAACAGGATCGAAATAATGCGAACGCTGAGCAGCGCGGAGAGCAGATTTCGGCGCCGTATGAACAGGGCGGATTACTGGGACGTTCGCCGGTAATGATCGGGCTGTACAAAGAGATCGCGCGCGTCGCGCCAACTCGTTCGACGATTCTGATCGTGGGCGAGTCAGGAGCCGGAAAGGAATTGGTGGCGCGATCGATTCATCAACACAGCACGCGGTCGGGCGGCGCGTTCGTGGCGGTAAACTGCGGCGCACTCACCGAAACGCTTTTGGAAGCAGAGCTCTTTGGTCACGTTCGCGGCTCATTCACGGGCGCTGTCGCCGATCGCAAGGGACTTTGGGAAGAAGCCGCTGGTGGAACACTGTTTCTTGACGAAGTGGGCGAGACGAGTCCGGCGTTCCAGGTAAAACTGTTGCGCGCGTTGCAGGAAGGAGAGATCAGGCGCGTCGGCGCATCGAAAGCAACACAAGTTGACGCGCGTATTCTTGCGGCCACAAACCGAAATCTCGAACAGGATGTTAAGGCAGGAAAGTTTCGCGAGGATCTTTTTTACCGTCTTAGTGTAGTGACGTTGCGAGTGCCTTCACTCAAGGAGCGCCGCACAGACATTCCGCTCCTCGCACAACATTTTCTCGGCATGGTGCTCGACCGCGAAGGTCACAAGCAATTGACGCTCTCCGAAGAAACGATTCGAACGTTGGTGGCTTACAACTGGCCGGGCAATGTGCGCGAACTTGAATCGGCCATTGAGTATGCGGTGCTGCATGCGCGCGGGCGTGCGATTGTTCCTGACGACCTGCCGGAAAAACTTCAGTCGGCGCAGGTGCGCAGCGCGGCACGCTCGCCACTTTCCGCGCTCTTCGAAGATCTGCCGGCGCTCGACGAACTCGAGCGACGTTACCTGCTCTATATCCTCGAAGTCGCAGGCGGCAATCGCACTCGCGCCGCCGAGATCCTCGGCATCGATCGCCGCACGCTTTATCGAATGATCGAACGCTGGGGCATCGATAAAGCCACTGTGGCAATTCTTCCCCTCGACCCTAATTAGCCACAAAGAAGATCGCCACAAAAAGGCACAAAAAGCACAAAAATTGGTGTGCAGGGAGAGCGCCTGAATAATTCCAAGGGAAGTGGACGCCGCCCAATCAATAAACATTTTGTGCTTCTTGTGCCTTTTTGTGGCAATGCTTTTTTCCTGTGCTTCTTTGTGGCTTTCGAATTGCCAAGCGAGTGGCCATGCGCGTGCGGTTAAACCTGCAGCAAAAGATTCTGCTACTTGTGGCGGGTTCGATGTCGCTGATCCTGCTCGCGTCATCGTACCTCCACAGTGGCAGAATTAGATCGCTGATCGAAAGGGACCATTACGACAACGCAGTCAGCCAGACCGTCGCGCTTGGTAACCGCATCGCGCAGTACGACTACTTTTCAAACCTCGTGGACTTGCAGCAGGAGATGCAAGTGGTTGTCAGTTCGCGACCCGACTTCAGACAGATCGATGTTTATGAGAATCAACCAACGGTTCCACGATTAATTGCTACAACTGCCACAGGCACTAACGATCTTCTGGCGTCATGGGACACCGAAGGGCCATCAATCAAATCCGCGACGTCAACAGAGATCAATCGCAACAACGGTCAGTACTGGCTAATCACAACACCCGTCACTAATGGCCAGCACAGTGGCTTTATCAAGGCGCTCGTACTCAAGAGTTATCACCGCAACCTCGTCAGCAGTCTTCATCGCGAGTACAACCTCGTGTTGTTTGGCGCGGTGATCGCGTCGGTGCTTTTGCTTTACCTGCTGTTTGTCTATTTCTTCCGCAAACCGGTGAAAGAAATCGTGCAGACTATGGCCCATGCTCGCAAAGGCGATCTTTCGGCTCGTTCACCAGTGCATCGCGACGACGAGTTGGGCGAAATTGCGAGTGGCTTCAATCAAATGATGGACGACATCGCGTCCAGATCTCGCGAGCGCGAAGAGTTGTTGAGCCAGATTGGCAGTTTGAACGGCCAACTCGTGAAGAAAGTGCATCTTGCGACGACGGAGCTGCGCGCGGCTAACGGTAATCTGATCCGCACGCAACAGCGCTTGTCGCATGCCGAACGACTCGCAGCGATCGGCCAGGTAACGGCGTCGCTTGCACACGAAATCGGGACTCCATTGAACGCTATCAACGGACACCTGCAATTGCTGGCTCGCAACCATCCGAGTTGTGGTGACACGCAGCGGCGTCTGAAGATCATCAATGCGCAACTGGCTTCGATCGTGCAATCCGTCAAGAGTTTGCTTGAGCGGACGCACCGGCGGCCAATAGCTCCCCAGCCTACGGACATCAACCTGATCGTAGAAGAACTGCTACTGTTGGTTGCGCCGATTTTCGAGTCGCACAACATTCGCGTGAAGGATCAACTTGACCAAGGATTGCCGTTTGTTCTTGCCGACCACGAGAGTCTGCACCAGGTGTTTCTCAACCTCGTGAACAACAGTCTCGAGGCGATGCCTCATGGTGGTGAGATGAAGTTGGTTACCAACTATCTCGACAAGGAAGGGTTGATCGAGGTGCGACTCATCGACTCTGGCACCGGCATCAGCGACGAGGCGAAGTCTCACCTGTTCGAGCCGATGTGGACCACGAAGAAATCCGGCAGCGGTCTTGGCCTTGCGATCGCGCGCGAGATTGTTGTCGAGCATGGTGGAAGGATCGAGTGGGTGGAGGTTGAAAACGGTGCTGAGTTTCGCGTCGTGCTGCCGGTGGCTGACGCAAAGGCCGTGGTGGTGACGGAGTTTGCTGAGGTGAGTTTAGATGCCGCGTAAGATCCCGCAGATTCTGACCGTCGATGACGACTCGGTTACGTGTGAACTTCTCTGCGAAGTTTTCGCGCGCGAGGGTTTTAGCGCTGTGTTCGCGAACAGCGGTGAGGCGGCACTCGCGACCGTGGCGCAACAGCAGCCGGATCTTCTGCTCAGCGATATTCGCATGAAGACACGGCTCGATGGTCTTTCGTTGCTGGAAATTGTTCGTCGTGAGTATCCGTCCATTCCGGTCGTGTTGATGACGGCTTTTGGATCGATCGAGACTGCGGTGCGCGCAGTCAAAGAAGGCGCTTTTGATTACATCAGCAAGCCTTTCAACATCGACGAGCTCGTGGCGATTGTGCGACGCGCACTCGCAAATGGAACAGGTAAACAAGTCGCATCAGATCTCGATGAGGACGAGCGGAGTTCGGGACTCATCGGTCGCGCGCCAGCGATGCTCGAGATCTACAAGATGATCGCCCGCGTTTCCGACTCACGCGCCGCAGTGCTGATCACGGGGGAATCCGGGACTGGCAAAGAGTTGGTGGCGCGGGCGATCCACAACCACGGCACACGGTCGACTGAACGTTTTGTGGCCGTGAATTGCGGAGCGCTGACGGAGACGTTGCTTGAGTCGGAATTGTTTGGACATGTTAAGGGATCGTTCACCGGCGCGATTGCAAACAAGCGTGGGATATTTGAGCAAGCTGGCGAAGGTACTGTGTTTCTCGATGAGATTAGTGAGACGAGTCCGGGCTTGCAGGTGAAATTACTGAGAGTGTTGCAGGAGCGTGAGGTGGTGCCGGTTGGCGGCACGGATTCAATCAAAGTTGGCGCACGAGTGATTGCTGCGAGCAATTCGGATCTGGAAAAGCTCTCGGCTGCCGGAGCTTTCCGCGGCGACTTGCTATATCGCCTGAACGTTATTCAATTGCATCTGCCGCCGTTGCGACAGCGGCGTGAGGATATTCAGCTGCTCGTTGGGCACTTTTTGCGGAAGCATGCGCCTGAGCCAAACCTCTCAATCGCGCCTGATCAGAAAACTATGCAGTGTCTTACGGCGTACTCGTGGCCTGGGAATGTCCGGGAGTTGGAGAACGTGATCGAGCGCGCCATCACTCTGAACCAAGGTGGTGTGATTACGATCGAGGATCTTCCGGCGCGCATTCGTCTGCAACCGGCACACGACACGCCACCGCTCTCAGCAGACGAGCTTGATCAAATTTTTTCCGGGTTACCTAATCTCGATGAGATTGAGCGACGTTACATCCTCCACGTTCTCGAAGCTACGGGGAATAACCGCAAACGCACGGCTGAGATTCTCGGCATCAACCGCAAGACGCTCTATCGCATGGCCGCACGCTTTGAGATTGAGTTTGGTAATCTTGTTAATCCTGTAAATCATGTTAATCCTGTCTAAGTTTTTTGACAGGATTTCAAGATGAACAGGATTTACAAGATTTCCGGTCGCTGAGGTTTGACTGTGATCTCGACGGTTTTTTCGCCGAGGTATGGATGCTTGCCCGTCAACCGAATCAATCCGGCGGCTTCGCGGGCCTTGATCCAAATCGCGCCGACGCCGCCAAACAACGCGAATGGATTCTCGCCGATGATCTGCCCGGGTCCGGTGATATTGAAACTGATGGCCGCGTTAGCCAACGGCCTAACCGCTCCGTATTCGTCCGTCACTTTCAACACCACGCGCGTGGCATCAATGCCATCACCATTCAACTCGCGATCGTCTGCGTCCATGTGAAACTGTCTGTCAGCACCCTGGCCCGACAGCTTTTTAGTGATCACTAGCTTCCCACCGATGTAACCCTCCAACGTCAGGTCGCCCCATCCTTTGTTAATCCCGGCGCGAATGTTGGTTACGAACGGTGGATACTTCAAATGCGGAAAATTCTCGCGATCGGGCCCGACATCCGCGACGAGATTCTTGCCAATGTAGATCTTGAGATGATCGCAGTTGGAAGAGACCATCGCGATGTTGAAGCTCTCGTTGCGGTCTCCGCGCGACCAATCAAACGCCGGCTCTAACACAATCTCCTCCGCCGGATCGCATTGCGACTTGTAAAATCCGCCGGCCGGTTTCGCAATCCGGAAAATATCTCCCACACCGTGATAGCAAATACGATCGGTAGAACAGAAGTTCCCGTGCGTGTTGTAGTCAAACGCGCACCATCCGATGCCGCCGGCGTAACGCTTGTCAGACGCAAGCTGGTTGTGCACGCGCGCGTGTCGCATCGCATGTTCGGTGACGCGCTCGATATTGTCGTTGCGTTTCGTCGGATACATGTGACCGATGAACTCCGTGTTCAGATAAAGCGGATGTTTCGGAGGACGCAACGGAATCTGAAAGTCGTTCATCGTGAAGACGTCTTCGAGCAACTCGGATTCGTAGTTGTAGCGAATGCCGCCTGTCTGACGAGAGTCGTCGAGTGAACGCGCAAGCTGGTTCGTGCGCGTGTAGAAATCGCGATCGTCACGCGACTCATTGACTCGCACGCCCCAAAGCACAATCGAGGGATGGTTCCAGTCGCGACGCACCATGCTCTCAACATAACTCACCGACAAATCCTTCCACTGCTGATCGCCGATGTGCTGCCAGCCCGGAATCTCCTCGAGAACGAGCAGTCCATACTCATCACAGGCATCGAGAAAATGCGGCGACTGCGGGTAATGCGACGTGCGCACAATGTTGCACTTCAACTCTTTCTTGAGAATCCACGCATCGCGTTTTTGCACACGCGCAGGCATTGCCTGGCCGACAAAGGGATACGTTTGATGTCGATTAAGTCCTCGGAGCTTGAGATGTTTCCCGTTCAGGTAGAATCCGTCAGGAGTGAAACGCGCTTCACGAAAGCCCGTGCGTGTTTTGTATTCGTCAACACTCCGGCCGCTCTCAAGCAGGGTCACTCGAACATCGTAGAGCTTGGGATTAGCAAGCTCCCACAATTGGACCGAACCAAGATTTGTGAGCGTTACTTCAACGTTTGAGCTTCCTGACGGCACATCAGCATCCTTCGCAGCAACAACACGCGCGCCATCAAGCAACTCCACTCGCAACTTCGAAGGCGCTGCTCCGCCATTCGCGAGGAAGCAACGCACCTGAAGTCGGCGCCCCGAACCCAAAACATCAACCGGCTTCGCAAACACGTTCTCAATAAACGTCTGCGGCACGATTCGCAGTTCGACATCGCGATAGATACCACCGAACGTCAGGTAATCAATCTCACCACCAAACGGTGGTATGTCGCTCCGCTCAGTTGAATCCACTTCAACCGCGATCACGTTGTCGCCACGCCAGTTCAAGTGTTGCGTCAACTCATATGAGAACTGCGTATACCCACCGCGATACTCACCCAGACGTTTACCATTGATATGGACCGTCGCCGCAGTCATCACTGCCCCAAAGTCAACGAAGACACGCTTGCCCTGCGCACCCGGCGGTAACTGGAAATGACGTCGATACAGCGAGACGAACTGATAATCTTTGTCGTCAAAACCGTGCCACGGCATCATCTTGTTCGTATGCGGAATCGTCACGCGCGTGAAACGTGTGTCATCAAAACGCAGTGCCGTGCCGCCGGCAACGTTCTTTTCACTGAACAGCCATTTACGGTTGAGCGGATAGACTCGCCTGCCAGTGTCTGTTCCATTTTGTGCAGCTTTCGAAGTCATTGGAAACAACGAAATTCCAACTAACCCCACACCGCTGCTTTTAACAAAGCTTCGTCGGTTAATTCTTTTCATATGTGTTTTTGTGCCTTATTGTGGCAATCTTGGTCCAGCGTAAATAACCGCTATTTCCGCCAGAGACGTGGTCTTGTCAGTTCCAAAACCGGAAAGCGATATGAGCTTTAGATAACGCGCAGTGTTGACGCGTGAGAAGGCGACGTGTTGCGGTGCGAAGGTCGAAAGCAACTCACCGCGTGCGATATCCGACCACACCTTTCCATCGTCACTCGCCTGAATAACAAACTCACGTATGTCACCTTCATGCTCGCGATGATTTTGCCGCGACATGAGCACCACTCCGGACATCGCCACCGGCTCGCGAAAGCTAACCTGAAGTTCCACCTGTTCGCGAATCTGCGCACGTTGATCGCCAACAACGATGAACGTATTCGGGTCGCCATCGATTGCAGAACCCGCCGCGGCCCCCTCAACTTCAGCCTTAGCGCCGAGTTTGGACATGATGCGCGTGTCAAAAAGTAAGCTGCGTATTTCTCCTGGCGTTATCCCGATGCTGGGTTGAAAACAGTCGCTCTTCATGTACATGAGAAGCGCCCGGCGCAGTTGGGCCAACACGGGACTAGCGTCGCTCTCCCTCGTGACGTCGATCGCAGAGACAAGCAACTTACCATTACCAACCACCCCCTCGAACAGAAGTCCGAGTTTGTAGTTTCGATTCCAATCGTCGATGGCCCACACCGTAGGTTGCAACTCGCCCGGCAATCGATCCATGTTAATCGCACGCGCACCGCGGACGATCTCCGCCCATTGCCAATCGAAGTGAGTGGATGTGGAAAATCCATTGAGCATGTTGTCCTTGGTCGTGCCACTATCCAGCTTGATCAACAGGCCCAACATCCGTCCCCATGACGGCACCATCTGGCGATTCCAGAAGATCGGCACAATATCGAGTGGCGGACTGCTCCAATCGAGATCGTTGCTGCGCGGCGCAAAAAGAACCTTGCCACCACTCGCAAGCTTTGCTTCAGCTTCTTCCCAGGAATTGGTGACCAGAACTTCAGGCACGCGAGACTTCTCACATCTGGAACTAAGCGGTGGATCAGTGCTCATCCGCGCCGTTACCTCAGGAGCAGGGTAAACATGAAACTTCCAGCTATTTTCGAAATAAGTCGAGCCGCGCACTACACCTGGCCCCGGAACAATCCTGCGTGTTATTGGCGCAAAGAAGCTGGACGGCGCAAGCGTCACAGTTAATGTATGCCGGCCCGGTCCAACCTTCATGAGATCAACCGAAACATTTCCCAGTTGATTGTTCTTTCCGATCGCGATTGTCCTCACATCCCATTCACCGACTATCAAATCATCGATACGCCAAACGGCCTTCGCATCTTCTATCGGCGCCGCACCGTAGTGTGCGACTTCTACCGGCACTTCAAGTCGTTCGGTATCGATGAAAACGTATCTTGGGAAGCGTGCTAAGGGGACCGTAGTATTGCAGAAGTCTTTGAACTCTTCAGCCTTTACATAACCCTTCGGCTTCCAAAACGGATCGAGCAAACCGACAAGCGCCGTGCCCTGTCCGAGATAGTCGTGCAGATCGAGAAGTTGAAAACCGCTGAGCCCGCGTGTTCTCAGGTTCGCTTCGATCTCCTCCTTATAAACCAGGACTTGAAACTCGCCCGACGCTCGTGCGAATTCCTTATTCCTCTCCAGCAGTCCATGCGCCTTTGCCGAGTCACGAAAGATCTCGTAGTTACCGGGTCGCATATAACCGGTGAATTTCTTGATCACATCAAAATCAGGATAGGCACACCACTGACCAATCTCATGTGAGATGACAGGAATGTTGATGTCTTCGAGCGATCCCTCGTAGTCGCCGCCAAACCAACCTGATTCACGTCGCAGCATCTTTGGTCCAATGCGTTGAATCGCGAGGAAGTCGCTACCTTCAGTGACGTTCTCAATCACCCGTTCGGTGTGACCAGTGCCACGCGTGTACAAGCGACGCGGATCTTTCTTGCGAAAGGTGTCCGCCCATTTTGCCAACGCGGGCTGCCAGTTCCCTTTCGGTTCGTTACTCGCCGACAACAACATGAACGAAGGATGATTGCCGTAGGCTTTGATCATTCGCTCCGTTTCTTCGTAGAGCATCCGCTCCATCGGCGTGTCGGGACTGATCTCGTTCCACATGCCCGGTTCGGGTTGCAGATAAACGCCGAGTTGGTCTGCTGCTTCAAACGCCGCTTCGGGTGGACACCACGAGTGAAAACGCATGTGGTTCAGACCCCAATTGCGAAGGACCTCAAACAGTTTTTTCCAGTAAGCGACGTCGTTCGGTGGATAACCAGTTAACGGGAAGTCTCCGCCGTGGTGCGTGCCTCTGAAGATGACCGGACGGCCGTTGAGTTGAAATTCTTTTCCTTCGGCTTTCAACTCACGCAGCCCGATGTTCAACTCAAGATTTTCATCAACGCCATTTCCCTTCAACCACAAACGGAGCGGGTATAACTGCGGACGAAACTCATCCCATTTGACTGCGTCATGCCGAATGGGAACCTCGACTTCAGCCGTTCCGCCCGTTTCGTCCCAGGTTACGGGAACAACGCCCATGTCAGGCCAGATGGCGGTTAGGGTTCCGGATCCACTTAATCCTGTTTGATTGCCGATGCGTACTTTGATGAGCAATGTTTTCGATGCGAGCCGCGGAAAGATCTGCGCATCTTCAATCCACACGCGTCCGGTCGATGAGAGCTGTATCTTTCCCGTGATTCCGTTCCAGGTTGAAGCAAGGGAATCTGAAACACTGTGCGCGTCAGGCCGGTACGGCATGATCATGCGATTGTCGACTCGTATGCTGAGCTGATGACGGCCCGGCGTCACCGTTCCAAAGTCATAAACGTGCGGCGCTACGAGACTCTTGTCCGAACCGATCTTTTTGTTGTCGAGCCAAACGGTTGTTTCCCAGTGTGGGCGCTCGAGCGTTAGGACCACGCGTCGACCGGCCCAGTTCGTCGGGATATTGATCTCGCGTTGATACCACGCTACACCGAGATAGTGACGCGGAGGTTGCGATAAGAAAGGAACTTTGACGTTTCGCTCGGTGTAGTCTTTGTAATCTTCACGCAGATACCAGAAACGATCGAAGAGCGATAAGACCCACGGCGTTTTAGTGGTGATATCATCGCCTTGATTTTGAGCTTGAAGAACGCCGGGCAGTCTGATGAAGCCCCTTGGAAGCCGCATGGTATACCACTGTTGATTGACTCCCTCGTCATTACGATCGAGCACAAACCACCACACCCCGCTGAGATCCTGAGGTACCGAGACATGCGGCTGAACCTGCGCCCGCGCCGGCAACAGGCAAACGCTCACCAGCAATGTGATGAAGATTACTCGCAGTCGCATCTTTTAAATCCTGTTAATTCTGAAATCTTCGTCTCAAATCGGCATCAAGCTTTTTCAAATCCGGTTTCTTTTCCGCGATCTCCAGACTATCTTTCCATTCCTGATTCAGATCGCCGAGCTGTACCTTCGCTCCGACACGAACGAACAGCGGCAACTGATGTGTCGCCGCCGGCACTGTGATCGTCTGCCCACCACGCGTAACCCCACGGCTTGCCCGGTCCCCAATGGACGATCGAGTCGTAGTAAGTCGTGCGTTGTGTATGTTCGTCGCGCCAGCGCCAGGGAGTGAAGGTCCATTTTGGTGGCAGAAAAGGCGGACCGGCATCGAGTGCGTGTTGACGTACGAGCGATGCGGGATCTGATGCTGCATAGATCTTGAGTTCGAGTGATGGACCTTCAAATTCGATTTGCACACTGCGCGAGTTTGAGCCGGCCAGATCGAAAACTCCTGGCCAGTTGCCCTTAACAAAGACTGCGTAGCCTCGGGATGATAGCTGCGTAGCCTCGGGATGATAGGTAGTACGGAGCGTAGATCGATGTCGTGGGCTTGATGATCATATCAACTTTTTGTCCACGCATGTCCATCGCTTCACTGATGCCGGTGGCCCACGATTTTGCCTGTGGACCATCGACAACACGCTCCATCAGGCCGGTGTAATACTCCTGGGGTGTTGAGTCGATGGAGGCTCTTATTGTGCGGCCGTCAGGCAGTTGGACGCTTCTGGTCCAACCGCTTGCGGTGACGCCCGGCGTGCTGAACTGAAATTTCGTCGGATATATGCGAGCTTTACCAACTTCAAAGAACAAGCGATGGAGACGAAGCGCGCGAGTGAATCTCAGTTTCGCACTCGGCAAAATGATCTCCGCGCCTTCGAAGACTCGTCTTTGCTGCGCCACGGCCTGATTAGCAACAGCGAGAATTATCAGAAAACAAACCTGCAGTTTGGTTCTCATCGATATTAGTCCCAAAATTATTAAAGCCAGCAGAGGCTCAACTGTAGGGGCGGCCCTCCGTGGCCGCCCGTGGCTTTGATCGTGTTCGCCAAATCCGAGGCCGTCGCTTTTCGAATACCTTGGTCCAACCACGGGCGGCCACGGAGGGCCG
>DATEIS010000367.1:0-5526 GCA_035278765.1 Pyrinomonadaceae bacterium
GTGGCATACTAACTCGCCTGCGCGCATGCGCACGTCGTGTTAGCCTTTCTTCATCCGGTTGGTCCACTGGCCGGCGTGGTGTCTCAGGATCACCCACTCGTCGCCCATCCCACGGCTTGCCTTCATTCCTCTTCGCGCGCATGGTAGACGGAATCGGCGGCGGCGCCTCACGCTTCACATCTGATTCCTTCTTCACGTCTTCCAGATCCGGCAGCGTGCCTTCAGGTTTCCTGGGTCGCGGGCGTGTGTCGCGACCAGCGCTCTGACCCTGACCTTGAGAGGCTTCGCTCAGCAGTGAAACACCTGGCAGCAACGACAACGAAGCACAGACTGTAAAAGCCAGAATAATGCGCAGGGTGAAGTTCCGGGCGATCTTAGACATGGGAGTCTCCGATGACAGCTCGAATAACGACTCGTTATGCCTGAGGGGGTTGCGAGGACTTTAACGAATCACAAATGGGCTAATAGTGGGATCAAATTTCCGAGGCTCGTGGGGAGTCACAGGGCCAACGGACCATTCAGATGGGCGGCACTCTACGCCTGCTGTGGTCCAAATGTCAATAATTTTTTACGACTACTTAATGCAATCTTGTCACGCGTGGCCGGAGACCCTCACTCGTTGGCTGCGGGGATGAGAGTTGATGTTGTGGCGTTTGATCATGCGATCGAGGGTTTTGCGATCGACGGCGAGGACGCGGGCTGCGGCTTGTTTGTTTCCACCCGTGTGCTCGAGGACACGTGCGACGTAGCGGCCTTCGATTTCTGAAAGTGTTACCCAATCATCGAGTGCCGGTTCCGCCACGGGCGTGAGTTCAGATTTCGATGCGTCGTCTGGTTGCATGGAGTAGTTGCGCACACGTTGCGGCAGATCCTTGACGCGGATCGTTCCGTCGCACATAGCGACCGCCCGCACAACCGCATTCTCGAGTTCGCGAATATTTCCGGGCCAGTTGTATCGCTCCAGCAACGCAAGTGCTTCGCTGGAAAACTTCACCGACGGACTCAACGAATAAACTCGATCAGCAAACGTCTGCGCTAACGGCGGAATATCTTCACGACGATCACGCAGCGGCGGCAACACGATCGACACCGCATTCAGTCTATAAAAGAGATCGTTGCGAAATCGTCCTGCCGACACTTCCTGTTCGACGTTGCGATTGCTCGCCGCAATCACGCGCACGTTCACTTTCTGTGTCTGGTTTGACCCAACGCGCCTGATCTCGCCCATTTGCAAAGCGCGTAACAGTTTCACCTGAAACGACGAATTAGTTTCCGTGATCTCGTCGAGAAAGACTGTGCCGCCATCCGCTTCTTCCCACAAACCACGTCGATCTCGATCGGCGCCCGTAAACGATCCGCGCACGTGTCCGAACAGTTCCGCTTCAATCAGATCCGCGGGGATCGCACCGCAGTTCACCGCTACAAACGGTTGATCGCTACGACCACTGCGATGATGAATCGCCGAAGCGACGAGCTCCTTCCCTGTTCCTGATTCGCCGGTGAGCAAAACAGGCAAGTTCGTATTGGCCACACGGCCCACCTGCTTCATCACCTCGATGAACGCCTGGCTGCGCCCTACCAGCTCGATGTCTGAATGGTACGCAGCCGTGCGTCTTAGGGGTGAGGATCGCTGAGGCCGTTCTGCCAATTGTTCGCGTAACGCTCTTGAAAGTGATTGCAATTCCTCTGGGCCAAAGGGCTTCAGCAGATAGTCGTAAGCGCCAAAGGCAGTCGCATCGAGTGCGCCCGCAGCCGTGCCGTGCCCGGTCATGAGCACAACCTTCGCCTCCGGCATTTTTTCTTTGAAGTGACGAAGAACACTGAAACCGTTGGCGCCGCCCAGCACGACGTCGCAAAAGACTACGGACCAGAGGGTGTCGTCGAAACGCGCGAAGGCATCTTCGGCAGAAGGCGATTGGGTGACGTCCCAACCTTCGCCTCGCAACACGTCGGATACGAACTCGCGTACCTGGTATTCGTCGTCAATGACGAGTGCTTGATAGGTTCCCTCATTTACGATCATCTTGCAGTCCTCCACGACTTAACTTCTTACATTGATCACCACAATTCAGGTCCAACACTTCTCGAACTTTTCGGGCCAATGCCACAGGAGTAAACGGTTTCTGAATAAACTCGACGTTCGAATCCAACACGCCGTGATGCACAATCGCATCGTCGGTGTAGCCGGACATGAACAACACACACGTCGCGGGACGCAGCGACTTCAAACGCTGCGCAATCTCCTTCCCGCTTGTTTCCGGCATCACGACGTCTGTCAGCAGAAGATGAATAGGATCATTGTGCTCACGGCACATGCGCAGCGCTTCGTCGCCGCTCGAAGTGTCGAGCACGCTGTATCCAGCTTGCTCCAGAATTTGACGCGCGAGTCCACGAACGACATCCTCGTCTTCCACCAGCAGGATTGTTTCCGATCCACGTGGTGCGGCCGTTTCGACGCTTGGCCGTTCTGCCGGTTCCTCATCGCCGTCGAGATGCGGGAGATAGACCTTGACGGTGGTGCCGCGGTTGGGCTCGCTATAGACCCAAATGTTGCCGCCGCTCTGCTTCACGATTCCGTAGACAGTCGATAGACCAAGACCAGTGCCTCGACCTTTGTCCTTAGTCGTAAAGAACGGTTCGAAGATACGGGCTTTGGTCTCCATGTCCATCCCGCAACCGGTATCGCTGACGGCAAGCATGACGTAGCCGCCTGGTAGTATTCCGAGATGACTGCTGGTGTACTGGTGGTCCACCTCGAAGTTTGTGGTTTCGATCGTGAGTGCGCCGCCCTGAGGCATCGCATCTCTGCTGTTAACGACGAGGTTGACGAGCACTTGTTCGATCTGTCCGGGATCGGCTTTTATTTTTCTCAACTCCGGATCGAGTTTCGCGTCGAACCTGATGTCTTCGCCGATCAAACGACGCAGCATCTTGTTCATGTCGAACACGACGTCGTTGAGGTTCAACGCGACAGGCTTGAGCATTTGCTTGCGACCGAAGGCGAGTAACTGGCGCGTGAGATTCGCGGCTCGATCTCCTGCTTTCTTAATCTCTTCCAGATAGTTTCTGATGCGGCTGTCGGGATTCGTACGTTGTAAAGCCAGACTGCTGTAGCCATTGATAGCGGTGAGCAGGTTATTGAAGTCGTGGGCCACACCACCTGCCAGTTGTCCGATCGCTTCCATCTTTTGCGACTGGCGCAACTGTTCTTCGAGTTTGTGTCTTTCAATCTCGGCGTACTTTTGTTCTGTAATGTCTTCAATGGCGCCTTCGCGAAAAAGTGCGTTGTCGTTTTCATCCCGGATCAGACGAACATTCAACGACAGCCAGATCTTTTCGCCGTCCTTGCGATAAGCCTCAAACTCAAATCCCTGAACGATTCCTTCTGCTTCGAGTGTTTGAGTCACTTCGTCAGCAGCGGCAGGATCAACGTAGATGTCCGCGCCCTCTTTGATACTGGCAATGAGTTCCTGCGGCGAGTCGTAGCCGAGAATGCGCGCCATCGACGGATTCGCGGTGATCAGGCGGCGATCGGGAGTGGACTGAAAGATACCCTCAATCGCGTTCTCAAAAATTGACCGATACTTTTCTTCAGCTCGTCTGACTTGCGTGTGAAGCGAAGCACTTTCGAGTGCAGCCGCAGCAGTACCGGCAAGAATTGTGAGCACCTTTAGTTGTGCGAGTGTAAAAGGACGTGGACGGCTCAGGGCGTTGATGTTGAGAGTGCCGACGACCTTGTTCGCCACCTGCATCGGGATCGAGATAGACGATGTGATTTCAGGATGCGGCCACGCGGAGCGGAATCGTTTGTCTCTAACTTCGCCTTGCAGCATCAAGGGCCGGCGTTCACGAGTGATCCAGCCGGAGATGGTTTCATCCAAAGGAACTCGCTGGCCCAGCAGTCTTTCACGGTTCTTACCGCGCACGGCGGCAACGTATAACTCGTCAGCATCAGGCACAGGCAAAAGCACCGAAACTTCGTCGGCACTTGTCTGTTTAAGAACAGCATCGACGAGCTTGCTGATGACGGTTTGCGGATCGAGTGTGAGGGCAATCGTTTGCGCGAGCTCGTAAATCGCGAGCGTCTCACGCAATTGCAGATTCTCAAGACGCATGTGACGGACATTCATTGCCCGCGTGATCAGCGGCAGCAACATTTGCAGGCGAAACGGCTTGAGGACGTAATCGAAAGCGCCGACTTTCATCGCGTCGACAGCGGTTTGAATCGTTCCCTGGCCGGTCATCACGATACAAACGAGATGCGGATCGATTTGTAAACCTTCCTGCACGAGCGTGATGCCATCGATGCCGGGCATCATCATGTCGGTCAAAACAATGTCAAACGGCTCAGTGCGCAGCGCCACAAGTGCTTTATCGCCTGAGGTAAGTCCGGTGGTTTCATATCCTTGCGAGGTCAGAGATTCGACGAGGATGTTTTTGAGCTCCACCTCGTCATCAACCACCAGGATTTTTCCGATTTCCGTTGTAGTCATTCGTATTTTATGAATTCGCGCGCTGCTGCATTACAGGTAATGCGATCGTGACCATCGTTCCCACGCCTGCTCTCTCCTTCATCGACGCTGGCGCGAAGTCATCCAGGACGACCCCGCATGATGTGTTTCAGCGTCGCGCATGAGCTCCGTTGATGCGGTTGTTGAGCCTTTGGCAACGGTCCTTTCTACGAGTGCAACGTTTGCGCTCGGCAGCGCCAAACGAACCGTCGTTCCCTTGCCGGCTTCGCTTTCAAGCGTGATCGTGCCGCCGTGCTCTTCCACAATTCGGGTACATATTGAAAGTCCGAGTCCGGCGCCTTTGCCTTCTGCTTTCGAAGTGAAGAAAGGCTTCCAAACTTTCTTAAGATCGACGTCCAAGATTCCCCGACCAGTGTCCGCGAATTCGATCACGACTCTCGAACTCTCACTTTGATCATTAACGCGAACCGTCAGGACACCCCCTTCCGGCATCGCGTCAACGGCGTTAGTCATGAGGTTGAGGAAAACCTGTCGTAGTTGTTGTCGATCGGCGTGGAGGGGTGCCAATGACTCGTCGAACTCGCGGACAACCTGAATCTTCCGATTGCGCAGGTAAAAACTGATGAGGTCAATCGATCTCGCAAGCTCTTCGCGCACGTCGATTGTCGATATCTGGCGGTAGTTGCGACGCGAAAATTGAAGTAGATTGGTGACGAGATTCGCCATCCGTTCGACCTCGCTAATTATGATCCGCAACGAGCGCTGCTTTGGTTCGTCATGCGCAAGCTGCTCCAGCAACGTCTCAACGCGCAGTGAGACGGTCGCCAGGGGATTGTTCAGCTCATGAGCAATGCTGCCGGCGAGTTCTCCCATGGTGACGAGCTTCGAAGCGTGCCAGAGTTGTTGCGTCATTGAGGCTAGCTCGTCCGCTTTTTCCTGAAGTTCGTAACGCGCCTTTAGTTTCTCGGTGACGTCGAGCGCGAGCACGAGCTGCGCCTGCTTTCCGTCAAAGACGATTGCGTTCGAAGTGACTTCGACATCGATCGATGAGCCG